>JAIXVN010000497.1 GCA_027483005.1 Verrucomicrobiaceae bacterium | reverse complement strand
CGGACCTCGACGCCTCGACCAAGAAGAAGCTCGATCGCGGTGCCCGCATCGTGGAGCTCTTCAAGCAGAACCAGTATTCTCCGCTCGCGATGGAGATGGAGTCCGTCTATCTCTTCGCGATGCAGAACGGCTACTTCGACGATGTCGCCGTGACCGACGTGAAGCGCTTCCAGGCCGCCCTTGGCGAATACTTCGACTCCCGCAAGACCGAGCTCCTCGACAAGATCCGCAATGAAAAGCCGGACCTCAAGAAGGACGCCACCATGGTCGCCGCCGTCAAGCAGGCCATCGAGGACTTCAAGACGAGCTGGAAATAAGTTAGAGGTTATGGGTTAGAGGTTCCTGGGAAGCCCCAATGACTCCAACCAATCACCCAATAACAAATAACTCTTAACATATAACGTCTTCCACCCATGGCCAACCTCCGCGACATCCGCCGACGCATCAAGTCGGTCAAGAACACCGCCCAGATCACCCGGGCGATGCAGCTTGTCGCTGCCGCCAAGATGAAGAAGGCGCAGGACCAGGCGATCGCCGGGCGTGACTACGCCAAGCAGCTCAAGGAAGTCCTCGTCAACCTCAAGGAGAACGTCGGCGAGGATGCCAACCCGCTGCTCGTGAAGCGCGAGGGAACCCGTGAGCTCGTGCTCGTCATCTCGACCGACAAGGGCCTTTGCGGCGCGCTCAACACCAACGTCTTCAAGAAGGTCCGCGCCAACGTTTCTCCGACCGCCGACTTTGTGACCGTGGGCCGCAAGCTCCGCACCACTCTCGGCAAGACGGGCCGCAACCTGATCGCCGACTTCGACGTGAAGGATCCCGTGCCTTTCGCCGAGGCCCGTCCGATCGCCAAGTTCCTGACCAAGCAGTTCCTCGAAGGCAGGTATGACAAGATCAGCGTCGTGTTCGCGAACTTCGTCAACACCCTGACCCAGGAGCCGACCATCCACCAGCTTCTTCCCATCGATCCCGGTGGTCTTGGCGACGAGCAGGCCTATGAAGGCGTGGGCAAGGGAGATCACGGCAAGGCCGACAAGGCCGCCGCGCTTTCGAAGGATTATCTCTTCGAGCCCAGTCCTGCCGATGTGTTGGGTGACCTGCTTCCGCTCTACGTCAATTTCCAGATTTATCAGATGCTCGTCGAGTCCCGCGCCTCCGAGCACTCCGCGCGAATGGTCGCCATGAAGGCCGCCACCGACAACGCGAAGAAGTTCATCAAGGAGCTCACGCTCGAATACAACAAGCTCCGCCAGGCCGCCATCACCTCCGAGCTTCTCGAAATCACCACCGCCATGAAGGCCATGGAGTAAGTTGCAAGTTGGCAGTTTTCAGTGTTCAGCAAGAGCCCGGAAAGCCGCCGTCCCTCCTCCTCAAGACCTTTAAACTGAACACTTCAAACTGAACACCTCTACCATGTCCAACACCGGAACCATCGTCCAGGTCATTGGCGCCGTCATTGACGCCGATTTCTCGAAAGCCTCCAAGCTTCCCGAGATCTACAACGCGCTTGAAATCCAATACGTCCTGAACGGCGTCGACACGAAGCTCGTGCTCGAAGTCCAGCAGCACCTCGGTGACGGCTGGGTCCGTGCGGTGGCCATGTCCACTTCCGACGGCCTCCGCCGCGGCATGACCCTCATCGACACCGGCAAGGCCATCGCCGTGCCCGTTGGCAAGCAGGTCCTTGGACGTATCTTCAACGTCACCGGCGACCTCGTGGATGAAAACGTTCCGCTTGCCGATGCGAACCATCGCTCGCCGATCCATCGCGCCGCGCCGCTTCTCACCGAGCAGTCCGTCAACACCGAGATCCTTCCCACCGGCATCAAGGTCATCGACCTGATCTGCCCGCTCCTCAAGGGCGGCAAGGGTGGCATGTTCGGCGGTGCCGGCGTCGGCAAGACCGTCGTCATCATGGAGCTCATCAACAACATCGCTCTCGGCCACGGTGGCTTCTCCGTGTTCGCCGGTGTCGGTGAGCGCACCCGTGAAGGAAACGACCTTTACTGGGAAATGATCGAGTCCGGCGTCATCGCCACCGAGAAGGACGAAAAGGGTCACGTGAAACTCGACGACAAGGGCAACCCGGTCCTCGCCGAAGGTTCGAAGGTCGCCCTTTGCTACGGCCAGATGAACGAGCCTCCAGGTGCCCGTCTCCGCGTCGCGCTTTCCGCCCTGACCATGGCCGAGCACTTCCGTGACGAGGACAACCAGGACGTGCTTCTGTTCGTCGACAACATCTTCCGTTTCTCCCAGGCCGGTTCCGAAGTGTCCGCGCTTCTCGGACGCACGCCGTCCGCCGTGGGTTACCAGCCGACCCTCTCCGAGGAAATGGCCAGCCTTCAGGAGCGGATCACCTCCACCAACAAGGGTTCGATCACCTCGATCCAGGCCGTTTACGTGCCTGCGGACGACTTGACCGACCCCGCTCCCGCCAACACCTTCGCCCACCTTGATGCGACGGTGGTGCTTGAGCGCTCCCTCGCTGAGCAGGCGCTCTTCCCGGCCGTGGACCCGCTTGCCTCGACATCCAAGGCCCTCGCCCCGGAAGTCGTCGGCGATGAGCACTACCGCGTCGCCCGTGGCGTCCAGATGGTTCTTCAGCGCTACAAGGACCTTCAGGACATCATCGCGATTCTCGGCATGGACGAACTGTCCGACGCCGACAAGCTGACCGTGTTCCGCGCCCGCAAGATCCAGCGCTTCCTCACCCAGCCTTTCCACGTGGCCGAAATCTTCACCAACGTTCCCGGCGTGCTCTGCTCGATCGAGGAAACCGTCCGCGGTTTCGCCGAAATTCTCGACGGCAAGTGGGACGACGTGCCGGAAGGCAACTTCTACATGAAGGGTGGCATCGACTCCGTGTCGCGTGACTGAGCCGAAGGTTGCTAGTGTTCAGTGTTCAGTTTTCAGGTAAGACTTTCGAAACTGGGCCTCTTCACTGAAAACTGAAAACTTCCAACTGAAAACTTCCACCCATGTCCCTCCAACTCGAAATCGTCACTCCGGAGAAGAAGGTGTTCTCGGATACCGTCGAGAACGTCTATCTCCCCGGCACGGACGGTGAGCTCGGCATTCTGGAGGCGCACGCGTCCCTGGTCAGCGGACTGAAACCCGGCGAACTTCGCTATCAGAAGGGTGGCCAGACCGTCACCCTCGCGCTCGGCTCCGGCTTCGCGGAAGTGACCGGCCACAAGGTTGTCGTGCTGACCGACTCCGCGCTTGGCTCGGATGAGATCGACGAGGCCAAGGCCGAAGCCGCCATCCAGCGTGCCGAGGAGGCCCTCAAGTCCGTCGATCACAGCGTCGATGCCGAAGAGGTCGCCCACCTTCAGGCTGTGATCGCCAAGTCGCTCGCCCAGCTGAAGCTGAAGCGTCGTCCCCACTGAGAAGACTTGTCTTCCTGACTCTCGAAAAGGCCACTGGAGCGATCCGGTGGCCTTTTTGGGTTTCTTGAGCTGAGTGTCCAGGGTCCGGGGACCAGCGGAGAAATGACGAATGAAGAAATCTCCGATCGCCTATCTCGTCAGCCGACCCCAGCCACTGAACGCTGATCCCTCAATCCTCCTCCTCCTCGTCGATGTCGGCCAGAGCCTCGATGTAGTACTCACCAGCTTCGTGGACAATGTCGGCGAGGGTCTTGGCAGGATCACGGCCGGCGGCCATCTCCGTTTCGATGAACACGCGCATGTCCTCCGGGGCGATCGAGTGGCCGGTGCCGTTGCCTTCCTCGTCAAACTCGTAAAGCCCGACGGGCGTGCCGGTGTGGAGAACGAAGGCGCGATCGACACCGTCGTCGCAGATCAGAAATTTTGGAAGAGCCATGCCGACACCATGCGACGCGGTTCGAGGACTGACCAGAGGTTTTCGGATCAACCTCCGCAGGCGAGGCGCAGCGACCCATCTGCCTCTGAGGCTCTTCACCAACTTCGCCAGCTCAGGCCGCTTCTCAACTTCTGAAGAGGACCACGGTTGCCTTCTGTGGTTGTTGATGGAGGTGGCTTACAAGCCGGCCCTGAGAAAGGCACGCTGTCTGGACAGAAACCGAAAGGAGGATTCACATCAAAACCGTGGAGCGCCCATTCCGGCTTGAAGGGCCGAGCGGTTTGGGCAGATGTCCGGATCCCGGCGTGCTCGGGGCGCTGCCCGTGCAGTTGCCCGAGACGCCTTGTGATTCCGTGAGGATGGGTTTCCTGCATTCCAGTCGTACGGGGGGCCGCTTGTTCAAGGCTCTGCGGGCGGCGTCCGGGCTTCGTTTCATCGATGTGTCCTCGACTTTCGACCGGATCACCGACCTGCGGTTCGAGATGCCCTTGTTCGGCGAGGCAGCGCCGGAATGGTTCGCCCAAGGGGAGTTCTGGGACGATGGACCTGGCCCTGAGCAGACGGCATTTGATCTGCTCGCGGACGCCTTGGTGGACAGCGACCATTGCGATCAGCCGCTCCTGCGCCGCGTGCATCGGCATGGTGCGCTTTTTGAAAAGGGCCTGGAGCGGGTTCCGCCGTTTTCAGGTTTCAGGGAAGAGAAGCGTTCAAGATGAACGGAGATCCGGGGGGCATCATCGCTTCTTCGCGTTGATCCGGAACCGCTCAAGGGGCCGGACTGCCGGGATGGAGAAGCACGGTCCCAAGTGTGGATCCGTTTTACGGGTCTGCGGGAAATGCCGGTGGGTGGCGGTGATTCGTTTTGGGAGCGGGGTAAGTTTGAGCAGTGGGAGGTTTCGGTTGGCACCCTCAGGCATCACCGCAAGACGATGGGGCGTGGTGGCGATGTGGGGTGGCTTGGCTGGCGGGTTTTCAGACGGAGCTGGAAGCTCCAGAGACGGACTGGGGCAGAGATGCTCCAGCGACGCTTTGGAGATCGTGGACGGGACGTTTCTCCGATTGTTTGGAAGATCCTGAGTCGTATGGACCAGATCCATGAGATCACCCACAGTCCGCCTTCTCTTTGCCTTGATGCTGGTGCAACCCATCCTCGCCGCGCCGCTGAAGGTCTTTGTCCTCGCGGGGCAGTCGAACATGGAGGGGCAGGCGGTGACGGATCTGTCGGGGAAGGATTACAACGAGGGCAAGGGCACGCTGGCCACCTTGATGGCGGATCCGGTGAAGGGCGGGAGGTTCCAGCATCTCAAGGGCGCGGATGGGAAGTGGGCGGTGCGTGAGGACGTGTGGGTGCGCTATCAACGGGAGAAACGGCCATTGCTCGCGGGGCCGCTGACCTGCGGGTTTTCGGTCTATGGGGACTCCCACCACTTCGGGGCCGAGCTCCAGTTCGGGCATGTCGTGGGCGATGCGCTCGGCAACCAGGTCCTGCTGATCAAGACCGCCTGGGGCGGGAAAAGTCTTGGCAT
>JAIXVN010000481.1 GCA_027483005.1 Verrucomicrobiaceae bacterium | reverse complement strand
GTAGAGCCGTGATCCTCCGCGTCGACCAGAGTGTCATCTCTCTGCCCATCGACCCATCCGGGCAAGTGATCCTCAACGGCATGGATCTCTTCGATCCCCGCCAACCATTCTGGCACGGCAAGGCACCGACCGTGAAGTTGTCGAAGTAAACCGTGGCGGCCCTTTCCAAGGGCCAGCCAGCCGGAGGAAAGGCCAGGCGCTTGGAAAGCGCCGCCACGACCGCCGTCGGGGCCCCGAATCTTTCGCAATCCATGCGAAATTTTTTCAAAGAAGTGCGTGGCGTTTTCGACACCTTTGATTCAGATTGTCAGGTGGATTTGACGGAAAAAGCCGTCGTCCGTTCAACCGAAATCAAACCGAAATTCGAACATGCAAACCGCAAACGTCAATCTGCCGGTCACCGTCACGGTGCGGCACGAACATGTGACCGAGGCCCTGCGCGAACACGCGCTGAAGAAGATCGAAGGACTGCATCTCGACTACCCGCGAATCATCGAAGCCAAGGTCATCCTGGACGTGCAGAAGAACCGGCACATTGCTGAAATCATCCTCTTCTGCGCCAACCACATCACCATCGAGGCGCACACCGAGACCAAGGACATGTATGCCTCGCTCGATGAAACGATCGAGAAGATCGCCCGCCGCATGCGGAAGCACAAGACGCGGCTGATGAAGAAGCACCGGCCCCACCGCAATGAGTCGATCCGCTACCTCGACGAGCGTCATTTCAACGACGAGGTGCTCGATCATCCGGAAGAGGCGCAGCACGATCCGGAGCCCTTCATCGTCCACAAGGACAACTACAAGGTGAAGACCATGTTCAAGGAAGACGCGATCATGGAGCTGGAACTCTCGGACCGTCCCTTCGTGCTCTACAAGAGCGCGCGCCGTGGCTGCCTGACGATCGTCTATCGTCGCAAGGACGGCGAGTACACGGCGATGGACCTCAGCGAAGACATGGTCGCCTGATCAGTCTCATCCTCAATCAGCCGCCGGTCCGCGAGGGCTGGCGGCTTATTCATTCCGGAGATCCACGCCGACCCGTTTCGCCCAGGCCATCCAGTCGGCGGAAAGTTTGCCGACGAGTTCGGGCTTTTCGGCGGCGAGGTTGTGCTGCTCGGCGCGGTCGGTCCTGAGGTTGTAGAGCTCCCACTGCGGCGCTTCTGGCATGCGTTTTCCCCAGGCGAGTTTCCAGTCGCCCTTGCGCAGGCCGCGGGCCTCCTGGTGCTCGAAGCCGATGAGGCGCTCGGGCAGCGGCTTTCCGGAAAAGGTGGGCATCAGCGAAATGCCTTCCAGCGGGATGACGGGCTCGCCGTTCCGCTCCTTCGGTGGCGTGATGCCGGCGGCATTGAGGATGGTGGGCATGAGGTCCATGACATGCGTGGGGGCCTGGACCCACTCGTTTTTCCGGGAGATGGCAGCAGGCCAGCGGACGATGAGCGGGCTGGAAATCCCGCCTTCGTGGCAGAAGTGCTTGTAGAGCTTGAGCGGGGTGTTGCCGAGATTTGCCCAGCCGGAGCCGTAGGAGGAATGCGTTCCGGGCTGGCCGAAGTTCGCCAGTTCGTCGCCGCTGTGGAGGGTGGTGGTGCCCTTGCGAGACAGTCCATCGAAGCCAAACGGACCCCACTCGTAGCAGGCGCCGTTGTCGGAGAGGAAAAAGACGAGCGTGTTCCGGGTCTCGTCGTGTGCTTCGAGATCGGCCAGAACCTTGCCGATGCCTGCGTCCACGTGCTCGACCATCGCCGCGAAGGTGGCCATGCGTCGGGCGAGGTCCTCGCGTCGATCCGCAGGCAGCGAGTCCCAGGCCGGGTTCTCTTTTCCGGCGAAGCCATTGGCGATGTCCTCGCGATCCACCGGCACCGACGAGCGCGGCGGCAGTGGCATGTCGGCGGGAAAGAGTCCGAGTTTCTTCATCCGCTCGAACCGTTCGGCACGGAGCACATCCCAGCCCTTTCGATAGGTGGCCATGTGCTTGTCGATGTCCTGCTTCGGAGCCTGCAAGGGGAAGTGCGGGGCGCTGTGGGCGAGATAGAGGAACCAAGGCTTGTCCTTTTTCTGTCGCGCCTGTTTCAGGAACTCGAGGGCGTAGTCGGTGAAGACATCGGTGGCGAAGAAACTGCCCTCCTGCCGGGTGATTTCCGGTGGCGTTCCTTCCGGCAGGCGTGCGTAGGCTTGAGGGGCCCACTGGCTCTCGGAATGGGAAAGCAGGTTCTTGATGCCGTAGAAATTCCCGAAGCCTCGCGCGATCGGCCCAGCGTGGCCCATGTGCCATTTCCCGACCATCCACGTCGAGTAGCCCGCATCGCCCAGCACCTCGGCGAGGGTGGCGGCATTTGGCAGGAGGTGGCCGGTGTAGGCCGCGCTTTTTCCGGCCTCCGGCTTCGCGGTGGCAAAGGAGCCGATGCCGGCCTGATGCGGTTGCAGTCCAGTGATCAGCGAGGCGCGGGAAGGACAGCAGCGGGCGGAGTTGTAGCAGGTGGTGTAGCGCAGGCCGTCGCTCGCGAGCTGATCGAGGTGCGGGGTCGAAATTTCCCCACCATAGCAGCCGAGGTCGGAAAAGCCGAGATCATCGGCGAGGATCACCAGCACGTTCGGCGGGGCTCCAGTCGCGAGGGGCGGGGCCAGGCAGGCGAGCACGGCGAGAAGCGATCGGAGGAAACACGACATGGTTCAAAATGATCGCGCCGCCAGCAGACCGTCACGAACATTTGCCCGATTTCACATGCCATCGGACGCCAGCCGTGATAGGGCCTTTTGAATGAGAAAGATCGAGCCGCCGTTGAAGATCGTCCGCCCGTGTTCGCAGGATTGGAATGGAATGGAAGGAGACGAGCGGAAGCGCTTCTGCGCGCAATGCGGGAAGCACGTCTTCAACCTTTCGGCGATGACCGAGCTTGAGGGAAAGGCCTTCGCACAGGAAACCCAGGGCCGTGAGTGTGTGGCCTACATCCAGTCATCCGATGGCGCGATCGCCACCCCGAATCGCCTCGAACGGGCGATGCTGCGGCTTTCCGGCAGGCTGCCGAGGATGGCGGCGATGGCTTCGATGCTGCTTCCGGCCGCGCTGGTGTCCTGTATCAGCCGGAAGCCGACGAGTCATCCGGTCGCCCCCGGCATGCCGATGATGCCTCCGGATCCGGTGACCCGCACGATCAGGCAGCAGCCGGATGGGCCCATGACGCTTGGAGAGCCCGTGGCCATTCCCGAGGGCAAATCCCCGGGCAAAGGAATGGTGGTGGGAAAGGTCTCCGTGACCCCGGAGAAGAAGAAACAGTGAGCCCGCTCAAGCGGTCACCATGTGGGTGTTGAGATAGATCTTCCGGCCTTCCCGGATCATCTGCTCATGCAGGCTGAGGTGCTCGCAGACCTCGCCACCCTCGGGTCCGAGGCCGATGTAGTGCTTTCCGGAAAGGGCCGACATCTTGTAGAGGGCCGCTCCTGCAAAGGCGCTTAGCACCGGCAGGAGGCGATCGGATTTCCGTATTCTCCTGAGGAAGCGCAGATAGTACTTCAGGTCTCCTTCCATGCTCCGGGTTTTCCTGCGCATCTCGGCGAAGTCGAACTCGATGTGCTGCCGGATGCGCAAGGCCCAGATGTCATAGTAAACGAAGCGCCGGTTGGTGGTCAGTGCGTCCCAGGAGTCGAAGGGGAAATGAAAGCAGGTGTGGATCGTTGACGCGAGAGTGCCCTTGGTCGCGACATCGTCCATGTCCATCATCAGCAGAAGGCCTTCGTTTGTTGGATCGAGTTGACGCGCCTCATCGAGCAGGCGATTGCGAATGCAGGCCAATCGTTCGGTGCGCCATGGCGACTTCATGCCGTCCTCCAGCAGCAGGGTGATGAGTTAAGGAAAGCGTGTTTGCTCTGCCTCGAGGAGGGATCTGGTGGCATCGCGTGAAT
>JAIXVN010000023.1 GCA_027483005.1 Verrucomicrobiaceae bacterium | reverse complement strand
TCGATCAGACAGTCGAGTTCAGGCTCGATGCCCGCTGGAATTACAACACCGCCGGAAACGCCGAGGGCTGGGCGACGACCAATCCGAGCGCACCCACGATCGCCAATGGCAGCCTCATCGCCACCGCCACCAGCGGCGACCCGATGGTTTCAAAGCTCAATGCCGCCTACGTCAGCGGGGATCTGGTGAAGCACCTGCTGATCCGCTACCGAAGCACGGCCGCCGGTGGCACGCAGCTTTTCTGGGGTCGCATCGGAGCCACCAATTTCTCCGGCACCCGCGTCATCACCGTCAACTATCCGACCGCGAACGCGTGGAACGGCCTGCTCTTGAATCCTTCCGCCTCGGTCGATTGGACCGGCCAGATCATCACCGACTTCCGTTTCGATCCGAGCGGCGGCACCGGCTCGACCTATGACATCGACTGGATCGCCTTGTCCGATGGCGACTTCGATGACGACGGTCTAACCGACCTCCAGGAGGGCGGGCTCGATCCGGACAATGACGGCCTGCCGAACTTCGAGGATCTTGATTCCGACAACAACGGCCTGCCCGACAGTCCCGCTCCTCCGGCGGATCTGGATCGCGATGGCTTCCCTGATGCGCTGGAGCAGACGCGCTACTGGAACGCTTCACCGCTTTCAAAAGGCTGGCAGCTGGCGGTCAGTGATTGGAACAGCGGGGCTCTCGGCAGCGGAGCACAGGTTGCCTGGAGCCCGGGCGACAATGCGGTCTTCGACCAGCCTTCGACCTACACCGTGACCCTTTCATCCGCCCTCGCCCCCGGACAGGTCTCGTTCACGGCGGGTGACGTCACCCTTTCAGGAACCGGCTCGCTCACGGCACCTTCGATCGTCGTCGGCAGCGGAGCCTCACTCACTTCGGCGGGTGACCGGGTCTTCACCCCTGGAACTACGGTGTTCACCGTAACTGGAACCTACAGCTCCACGTCAGCCAGCACATCCAGCGACCGACTGGTCACGCTTCTGGGCAGCGGCCAGATCACGACGGGAGCTCTTCGCGTGGCGGATGGCACTTTTTCCGGAACCCTCACCGGCACGGCCTCGCTGCTCAAGGAAACCAACGGAACACTCGTTCTGACAGGAGCCAACACCTTCACCGGCGCGACCACGATCTCCGCCGGCACCCTGCAGATCGGAAGTGGTGGAACCACTGGATCACTCGGCGCTGTGGCGATCGCGAACTCCGGCTCGCTGGTCTTCAACCGCTCCGATGCCATCACCTGGGCGGGCACGCTTTCCGGCAGCGGTTCGCTGACGAAGTCCGGCACCAACACCCTCACTCTAACAGGCGAGCACAGCTTCAGCGGCCCCACGGCCATCAGCGGTGGCGTGCTGGAAATCGGCAGCGGCGGCACCACCGGATCGCTCGGCAGCGGCAACGTCACCAGCTCGGGAACGATCCGCTTCAACCGCTCCACCGCCTCATCCTTCTCCGGTTCGATCAGCGGCGGCTCCTTCTCCAAGCTCGGAGCGGGCACACTCACGCTTTCCGGAAACAACAGCTTCGGCACCGGCACCCTCACCCTTGGCAGCGGCACCGCCAACGTGGGCTACCTCAGGCTCGCCCACGGCAAGGCCCTCGGAAACCACAGCAAGATCTCCCTTTCGTCGAACACCAGCGGCGTCTCGGGCATCGAACTCATCGGCGGCAACACCTACAGTTATGCCATCGACACCGTCGGTCGCAACACGGCCGCGGGCAGCGCGATGCTGCGCAATGTTTCCGGCTTCAACATCTGGCAGGGAAACATCACCATCGTCGGCGGCGGTGGCAGCTACGACATCGAATCGCTCGCCGACACCCTGACTCTAACAGGCACGATCGGCGTCACCGGCACGCAGACCGCCAGGTCCCTGATCGTGAAGGGAGCCGGTGACGTCACCTTCGCGGGACCGGTGACCGACACGGCCACCGCGCAGATCTCGCTCACGAAGCAGGGCAGCGGCACGCTGCGCCTCGAAGCGGTCAACACCCACGTTGCCGCAACAACGGTGAGCGCCGGGGTCTTGTTGGTGAACGGCACGACGGTCAGTCCGATCACCGTCGCGGCCGGGGCCACCCTCGGCGGTGAAGGCAGCATCGCGAGCGCCACACTCAGCGGAACCTCGGCGTCGGCCCGTGCCTCGCTGTCCCCGGGCGATGATGGCGTGGGAACCTTGTCCTCCACCGGCACGGTCACTCTGGGCGGACACACACGGTATCTCTGGGAAATCCGCGATTGGTCAGGGATCACGGATGCCTTCGATCAACTGACGGCTCCGACCCTTTCGCTGAGCGCCACGCCCTCCGCGCCTCTCGTGATCGCCATCAACCCGCAGTCGCTGACGAACCAAACCGCTTCGAGCCGGGTCTTCCCGATCGCCATCGCCAGCAGCGCTCTAACAGCTTTCGACCCGGCGGCGATCACGATTGACGCCAGCGCGATCCCCCAGGCGGTCGGCACCTGGTCGGTCCGGAAAACGGGAAACACGCTGGAGCTGGTCTTCGCCCTCGGAGGATTTGCGGGCTGGATCGAGGCCTATCCCACGATCTCCGATCCTTCGGCCGAGGCCGATCCGGATGGCGATGGCTGGACGAACCAGGATGAGTGGGTCATCGGCACGGATCCGACCAGCTCGGGCTCCCGTTTCACCACAACGGTCTCGCCCAACGGGGTCACCTTCACCCGCACGGCAGGTCGGACCTATCGGGTGGAGACCAGCACCACCCTGCAAAGTGGCTGGACACTGCTCTCGAACGTGGCGGCGGGCACCGGTCCCATCACCGTAACGCCACCGGTGAATCCGGGACCGAAGCGCTTCTATCGCGTCATCATTTCGTATGCTCCCTGAACGATCATCGATGAAATGGGTCGCCTCGCTCTTGGTCACGTTCGCATCCACGGCGGGTGCGGTGAACTACGAGGTCTATCCTGGGTCGGCCTTTTATCTCCCGCAGATGTTGGACCGCACGCAGTGGTCTTATGTCGCGACGAATGCCAGCGGGCTTTATCATCATCCGGTCGGCTTCAACGATCTAACAGCCGCCGAGGAGGCGACCTACACCGGACATTTCACCAACCGCTTCGCGATGGTCGAGGGCGACATGGGCAGTGGCTCGACCACCGGCGATGTCGGGAACCTGCAAGCCATGTCGTCGTAAGGACTGTCCCCGGTGGCGGCCTTCGTGAACCGGCCTTCGTCGAATGCCTCGGTCTGGCGACAGCTTGTCCGAAACAACGCGGCCCAGAACGCGCCGAGCTACGAAATGCTCGCACCGCACCGGCTCGATGACACCGTCCAGGGCTGGAACGATCCGAAGTGGAACTACGCACGGACGAACATGCAGGTGGCCGGTTGCATCGGCAGCGGAGTGGATGCTCCGGTCTATCTCTTCGTCCACGAGGCGGCGGCCTATCGGCAGAGCATTTATGACATGCGTGACTGGACCGTCGCGAATGGCAGGAAGTTCAACTATCTGCTGTCGCCGAACAATAGTTACAACGCCGCGTTGCTGGCCGACACGCAGACGACGGTCCGCGCGATGGAGGACACCGGGCATGAAGCGGACGTCTATGGCGTCGTGCTCTACGGCGAGCGGCCGGTGGATCTGGTGCCGGAAAAGGTCAACGTCGGAGGAGTCGATCGGGCGGCCACGACGATCACCGGCCTGGCGTATTGGCTGCTGAAACACCGCGATGGCGAGCCGGGCACGCTTGATCTCAGCGCGCTGCGTTCGAGCGTCACTTCAGGTGCGGGAGTGATGTCGCCGATCCTTTC
>JAIXVN010000391.1 GCA_027483005.1 Verrucomicrobiaceae bacterium | reverse complement strand
CGGCCGGAAATTCGAGCTCTGGGGCAGCGACACCTACGCCTACACCCCCGAGACCGATCCTCTCTACAAGAACATCCCCTTCTACCTCGGCACCCATCGCGGCGGGCACTACGGGATCTTCTTCGACAACACCTTCCGCACCGCTTTCGACTTCGGAGCGAAGGACCCGAAGCTGACGACCTTTTCCTCCGAGGGTGGGGAAATGAACTACTACTTCTTCCACGGCGAGACCCCGCTCGACGTCGTGCGCGCCTACACCCGGCTGACCGGAGTGCCCGGCATGCCGCCGCTGTGGGCACTCGGCTACCATCAGTGCAAGTGGAGCTACTACCCGGAGTCGATCGTCCGCGGCATCGCCGAGGGTTTCCGCAGCAGAAAGATCCCCTGCGATGCCATCTACCTGGATATCGACTACATGGATGGCTACCGCTGCTTCACGTGGGATGCCGACCGCTTTCCGGACCCGAAAGGCATGATCGCCGATCTGGAAAGCGATGGATTCAAGACCGTCGTCATCATCGATCCCGGATTGAAGATCGATCCGGAGTATCCGGTCTGGAAAGACGGGCTCGAAAAGGATGTCTTCTGCAAGCGTCAGGACGGCGATCTCTGCAAGGGCACCGTCTGGCCGGGGTTGTGTCATTTTCCTGATTTCACCAGACCCGACGTGCGGGAATGGTGGGCCAGTCAGTTCAAGGGCCTCATCGAGGAAGTCGGCGTGCGCGGGGTCTGGAACGACATGAACGAGCCGGCAGTCTTCGAAGACGGGACCTTTTCCCTCGATGTCCGCCATGACTACGACGGGCATCCGTGTTCGCATCGAAAGGCGCACAACGTTTACGGCATGCAGATGGCCCGTGCGACCAAGGAAGGCCTGAAGCGCTTCGGTGGCGGAAAGAGGCCGTTCTCGATCACCCGCTCCGCCTATGCCGGCACGCAGCGCCATGCCTGTGCGTGGACCGGTGACAATGTCGCCACTTGGGAACATCTCCAGATCGCCAACCACCAATGCCAGCGGATGGCCATTTCCGGCATGTCATTCATCGGATCGGATGTTGGCGGCTTCATTGAAACGCCCACGCCCGAGCTCTATCTCCGCTGGGTTCAGATGGCGGCCTTCCATCCCTTTTTCCGCACCCACTCCTCTGGCGATCATGGCGACCAGGAGCCCTGGTCCTTCGGTGAGGACGTGCTCAACGGCGTCCGCGCCGCGATCGAGCTGCGCTACCGCCTGCTGCCGGTGCTTTACAGCGCCTTCCGCCAATACGTCGCTGAGGGCACGCCGATCCTGAGGCCTCTGGCCCTCGTGAACCACCAGGACCCGGATTCCTCTTCGCGGAGCAACGAGTTCTTCCTCGGCGATCACCTGCTCGTCGTCCCGATGACCCGCGAAGACGAAGGCGGGCGCTTTCTCTATCTCCCCGAGGGCGATTGGTTCTCGTATCACGATGACACCACTCCGAAGGCGGTGAAGAAGGACATCTGGGTCGAGTGCGGGCTCGATCGGATTCCGGTTTACGTGAAAGCCGGAGCCGTCCTTCCCCACTGGCCGCTGCAGCAGTTCGTCGGTGAAATCCCGAACCCCGGACCGGAGCTCCACGTCTGGTGGAAGGATGGCCGCGAGACCAGCTTCTGGTATGAGGACGCAGGCGATGGCGAATCCTGGCGCGACGGGGATTTCCGGGAGTCCACCCTCGAGGTCACTGGCACCATGAACTCACTGGAAATCCGCCGTGAGATCGCTGGCAAGTGGTCTCCGGGCTATGAGAAGATCCTGATCGTGCTAAGGGGACTTCCAGAGGGGTTTGAAGGGAAAACCTGTGATGTGGATGGGGACTCGATCACCGCTACGAAGGACAATTCAGGACGACCGATTATCGTGGTGAATCCTGATTTCACGAAGATCAAAGCTTATTGAGCCGGTCACTTCGCGTCAGCCGGAGGGTTGGGAAAGATGGCCTTCATCTGCTGACGGGTGATGCCCCATCCCTCCAGCCGGGCATCGGAAGTTTCGTCGGGATTGATCGAGTTCCTCTTCGCACTGATTCGCTGGAGGGCCTCGATCCTTGCTTCGGGGGAGGAGAGGCGGGGCAGCAGTGACTTCGTTTCGTCGATCCCGATCACACTGCGATGTTTCAATTCGTCGTCGAAAATCACTGCATCCCCTCGACCCGACCCTCGCTACAAATCAGCCATCCGCTCGCCAAGCCAGCGGCGAAGATCAAAACGGCCCAGCATGGTTTCATGACAAATCCAATCTTGCGACGATATGCCGCCCGGGTCAACGCCTCCGAAGTCCATAGCCAGGAGCCCGCTTCACGTGCTTCAGGACCATGATCCGTATGAAGGTCTTCGACTCACTGAAAAGATTCAGGTGGGCGAATGAAGAAAAGCGGTAGCGCCTGTATCGGCGTTGCTTCAGACCACGGGTGTCCGGTTGAATCGAGAATGAGGATTTAGAAATCTTTGTCGATGAGAGGCTTACGATTAAAAATGGATGTGAGGGATTTGAACTCCGGCGACGGTTTGGAGACGATTCTGGGACATGAACTCCGGTCGTTACGTCCTCTCGCAGATTCTGGATTTGGTTCACTGGCAGACGCTCTCG
>JAIXVN010000530.1 GCA_027483005.1 Verrucomicrobiaceae bacterium | reverse complement strand
ATTGGGATGCGCACCCATGGGGTGAAACACGCCGCCGTGATGACGGTTGAAGGTCTTGGTGGTGGCCGGGACGTTCAGCGGCGCGAGCGTGGTGCGATCAAGCGCGAGCACTCCGCGACCGGTCTGGTAATCCGCCCGCAGCCCGCTGCTGGCGGGATCTCCGGAAGGCACGAGCAGGTTGTTGGAATCATGGCCGCCGTTCAGGAACAGGCAGACGAGGGCCTTGTAGCCTCCATTACCCGGACCCTGGGCCATGGCGGCGGTCATCAGGCGCATCTGGGCCAGGGCATTGACCAGACCGGTGACTCCGAGGGAGGCACAAGCGGACTGACGGAGGAAATCGCGCCGTGTCCGGAGGTCTTCCTTTTGGTGTTTTTTCATGACAGCGGAGGAAGGTTCTATTTCTGGATCACGCACTCCGGCGAGGACATCACCAGCCACAACGCGGTCCGGATGCGGTCGCGCATGTAGTTGGCTTGATTGCTTGCGCTGTTCGAGCTGTTGCTTGAGGCGGAGATGGAGGCGACGGCATCAAGGATCAGCTTTCGCGGCTTTCCGGGAGTGTTGCCGTAACGGGCGTTGAGGCCACCGGCGCAGAGCAGAAGGTCGATCCGGTCCACCACGGCGGTGCAGGCCTCGGCGATCTTGGTGGAGTTGTTGAAGGCACCGATGTCGAGGTTGGTGAACAGTCCATCACCATTCACATCAACGACCGCCATGTAGAGGGCATTGAGTGGCGTCACGTCGATGAGCACGTTGTGGGCGCTGGTTCCGTAGTTGTAAGGTGCCAGGTTCTGATCGATGAGGCTCGAGACGCTGGGAGTGCTCGCAATGGTGGAGTTATAGAGGAAATTCGTGCTAAGGATCACAGTGTTTTCGTTGGCGAGTTGAAGCTCGGGCGAGTTGAGTCCGTTGGCAGCCAGCAGCCCGGCGGGCGAATAGTCGGGAAGGAACCAGTTGAAGACGGTGGGCGCGGCCAGCGGGCTTTGGCCAAGCGCGGAGGTGCTGTTGTTGAGACGTGGACGCGTGGTGCCGACGGGGAACTTCGCCAGCTCCGTTGAAGGGAATCCATACGCGGTCAGGTCGGAAAGCGGGAGCTGCGACTTCGCGCCGAAGGCTCTCAGGAACGCCGTGGCCCGGAGGATGGGCTCGCGTGGTTTTCCCGAGCTTGTCAGGGAAAGAGCCTGGCTCTGGGAACGCGCTTCCGGGTCCAGCAGGATGGCCTTCACGACCGCCGGGAAGTCCCCCCCCGAGGAAGTGAACACGCTCGCAACCCGATGGAGATACCCGGCCGAAGGGTTCGAGGTGACGAGCCGCTGGATCAGGCGACGGCAGATGAACGGAGCGGTGTTCGGGTGGTTCGAAAGATGGGTGAGCACATCCGCGAGGTCCTTTTGTCCGGTCTGGTTGGCCGGCAGCGAGAGGCCGATCATCGACTTGGCTCCGGTATCGTGGTTCGCGGGAAACATCGCCATCGGTGCGGTCCACTGGGACTCGAAGCGCTCGGTGCCGTTGTTGCGGGTGAAGCTGGTGTTGGGAACGATGGTGTTGGAATTCGAGGGATTGTTGTACTGGCTGAACGACCAACCGGTGAACACCCGGGCCATCTCCGTGATGTCGGTCTGCGTGTAGGCGTTGATCGGCAGGCCGTCGCTGCCGAGTTTCAGCGAGCCGTCGGGATGGAGTTGCACCAGTCCGATCGAGAAGAGCTGCATGATCTCGCGGGCGTAGTTCTCATCCGGTGAGGTCACCATGACCCCGCCAGCGCTGAAGGTCGCCTTTGAATTCCGCAGATGCGAGAGGTAGTAGCCCATCATCGGATGGGTGGAGACGCCTTCCAACAGAGAGCGATACGAACCGGAGGCGTTGGTACGAAGCATGTCGTAGTAACTCGCGGCCCCGTAGGAACGATCCATGATCAGGCTGTCGATTTCCGAGATGACGAAAATCTCGCTGAGCGCGAAGGCCACGCGCTGCCGGAGGTGATCGGGGGCGTGGAGGGCATGCAGCCACCAGCCGCGGCGGCGGTTGTTGCTGTTCGGATCGAACGTCGTGGTGAAGTTCAGATCAGTGGCCGGCAGCGCCGCGCGGCTGAGGATCTCCTGCTGGTTCGCGGCCGTGGTGTAGGCGAGCAGCGAAGGCGAGGGCACGGTGAACTGCTCGTCGATCCAGGCGCTGTAGGCCGCCAATTGATTCCCGTTGGAGGCCGCGACCCTGGCCTGAAGGTCTGCGACCAGTGCGGGAGTCGGCCCGAAAGTCGCCTGCGTGAGGAAGCGCACGATGTCGCGGTCGAGCGGCGCGCCCGAGAGCGTGCCAACGGGTGCGGCGGCGGGGGGAGTCTGGAACGAGGTGGAACCGCTGGTGGCCAGGAACGGCCCCTCGATCTCCCCGCTCACATTCGCCATGGTGTAAACGCCGAGCTTCACACTGCCGCTCAACAAGGACTCAAGCACCGACTGGTCGGTGGTGAACGACTGGCTGGCGCGGATGAACCAGAGCTGCCCGCCGTAGTTGGCCGGCGGAATGGATTGCAGGATTCCGGAGGAGTTCGTCAGCACCTGCACCGAATTCACCGGCGAGGCGAGGTTTGAAAAGGAAACGGCGACCGTGGCGGAGTTGTTGTCGCCCGCGAGCAGGATCGTCGCGATCCCGCTGCCAAGCGTGCCGATCCCGGGGCTGGCACGGAGGTAGGCGACGAGCAGTCGCTGGTTGGCGGCCACGGGCTCGGCATCAGCGATCGAGACTGCGCCTTCCAGCGTCGAGCCGCCGATCAGGACCCGCAGTTGCTCAGGGACCTCATTTCGGGAATCGATGGTCGGTGAAATGGAAAGGCCTGCGGAAAACTGGCCT
>JAIXVN010000588.1 GCA_027483005.1 Verrucomicrobiaceae bacterium | reverse complement strand
TGGCACTGCCGTATGACGGATTTTTCGAAGTGAAGCTGCCGCTGACCGAGGGCGCGGTGCTCGGTCAGTATCAGGTCACGGCGGACGTGTTGAACAGCGACGGCGATGCGCTGTTCCGGCTCGGACGCAGCAGCCTGCGGGTGGAGGAATTCCAGCCGGACCGGATGAAGGTCGGCACGGTGATCGAGCCCGCCCCGGCGGCAGGCTGGATGTCGCCCCAGGCGGCGGTGGGCAAGGTGACGGTTCAGTCCTTGTTCGGCGAGGCAGCCTCCGAGCGCAGGGTCACGATGCACCTCGAGTATTCTCCAGCGGACTTCGAGTTCCCGGGCTGGGAGCAATTCACCTTCCATGACCCGGCCGCGAAGGCATCCTCGGCGCAGGCTGGGAAAGAGTCGGACCTGGGTGAGACCAAGACGGATGAACACGGCGTGGCGGAATTCAAGTTGCCGCTGGAGACGGTGAAGGACGCGTCCTATCGCATGGCGGTGCTGACTGAGGCCTTCGAGCGCGAAGGCGGACGCAGCGTGCGCCATGCCTTGACCCAGATGGTTTCCCCGCTGGAGCAGGTGGTGGGCTGGCAGGCGGATGGCGAGATGGATTACATCGGCAAGGACACGGCGCGGACGCTGAAGTTCGTGGCACTCGACCGTTCACTGAAGACCGTCCCGATGAGCGGGTTGCGAAAGCGACTGGTGGAGACCCGCCAGGTGTCCGTGCTGACGAAGCAGAACAACGGCAACTACGCCTATGTCTCGACTGAGCGCGAAAAGATCGTGGCCGAAGAGGATCTGTCGTGGCCGACGGAGGGCTTCGACCTCGCGCTGACCACCGGGAACGTGGGCTCTTTCCGGCTCGAAATCGTGGCGGAGGACAAGCGCGTCCTGGCCCTGGTTCCCTATCGCGTGGCGGGAAAAGGAGATCGCAACCGTTCACTCGACAGCGAAGCTGAGCTGGAACTCGTCCTGGGAAATGGCACCGCCGAGCCCGGCGAGGAGATCGAGATTCATCTCAGCGCGCCTTATGCGGGATCCGGTTTGGTGACCTTCGAGCGCGACCGGGTGCTCGCCCACCAGTGGTTCCGCGCCGAGACGAATGAGACGACCGTGAAAATGCGGGTGCCGGAAGGCCTGAGCGGGACGGTTTATGTCAATGTGGCCTTCGTGCGTTCTCCCTCTTCGCCGGAGGTGTTTCGCAGTCCGCTGAGCTACGCGGCCGAGCCGCTCGACATCGCGCCAAGGCGGCATGAGTTGGCGGTCACCTTGGAAACTCCGACCGTGATCCGGCCAGGCACCGAGGCCCAGATCACCTACTCCAGCAAGCAGCCCTCGCGAATGGTGATCTATGCGGTGGATGAAGGCATCCATCAGATCACGAACTACAAGCTGCCGAAGCCGCTGAAGTATTTCTCACGCAAGCAGGCGCTGGAAGTGACGACCTTGCAGTGGCTTGATCTCTTGCTGCCCGAATATCAGTTCCTGAAAGCGGCTCCAGCCTTCGGGGGCGACGAGGACTCGGCCCTGTCGATGCACGTCAATCCCTTCCGCCGACGCCAGGAGGCACCGGTGGTGTTCTGGTCGGGGATCGTGGCGGCCGGACCTGACAAGAAGGTGGTGAAGTGGCAGGTTCCGGACTATTTCAACGGCAATCTGCGCGTGATGGCGGTGGCGGTTCGGGAGGACGGCATCGGCGTGGCGGAGACGTCTTCGTTGGTGAAAGCGCCCATCATCCTCGTGCCGAACGCGCCCTTGTTCGTCGCGCCAGGAGATGAGTTCGAGGCCTCGATCGCGGTGACGAACAACCTCCAACAGCCCGGCATCGTGCCGATCCGGGTGCAGGCGGTGCCGAGCTCCGGGCTGGAAGTGATCGGCGCGGCAGATGCGCAGGTGGACCTCGAGCAAGGCAAGGAAGGCATGGTGCGCTACCGCTTCCGGGCGAAGAATGAGCTGGGTGGGGCTGAGCTGAATTTCACAGCCAGCGGTGGCAGCGAGGTGGTGAAACGATCTACTACAATGAGCGTACGTCCGGCCTCGCATCACCTGACGAAGGTGGTGTCCGGCTGGTTCCGCACGGGCAGCTACGACGTGAAGACGACCCGCAACCTTTACCCGCAACTGCGCCGCGCGGAGCTGACCGGAAGCGTGCTGCCGCTGGGCCTGGCGCGCGGGCTGGAGGCGTATGTGAGCGAGTATCCGCACGGCTGCAGCGAGCAGATCACCAGCCGGGCGATGGTGAAGTTGTTGGTTTCCACGGAGGCGGACTTCGGCCTGTCACCGGCGGTGGCGGCCGAGCATGTGCGTGGGGCGATCGCGCAACTGGCGAACCGCCAGCAGTCGGACGGTGGCTTCGGCTACTGGTATTCCGGCGCGCCGCGGGCCTTCGAGTTCCATTCACTCTATGTGCTGCATTTCCTGACCGAGGCGAAATCGCTGGGACATGCCGTGCCGGAGCAGATGATGAAGTCGGCGCTGAACTACGCGGCCGTCACCGCACGGGCGAACTTCGGCGACCTGCGTCAGGCAGACCTCCAAGCATACGCGATCTACCTGATGGCGCGCCATGGCCAGAATCCCACGCCGCAGTTGCTCAATTTGCGCGACACGCTGACCAAGCAACAGGCAGGAAGCTGGGAGGGCACCAGCACGGCGGCATGGCTGGCCGGGACCTATCGGCTGCTGAAGCAGGACAAGGAGGCGAAGAAGCTGATGGATGCCTGCGTGGAGGCCCGGAAAAAAGGTGTGCCTATCGCCGCAGACGCGTGGAACTGGTACGACCGGACTTCCGAAGCGGAGGCGCTGAAGATTTTCTACGTCCGCTGCCGGGAGTTTCCGGAGCAGTCGAAGGACTTCGGTTACGACGACCTGAAGCCGATCATGGAGCCCCTGGAAAAGGAAAACTTCACCACGCTCACGGCCTCGTTCATGACACTGGCGCTGAAGTCCTACAGCGACGCGGCGGCGAAGACCGGGGTCGAACTGACCCTGGTGACGAAAACAGGCTCGGGTCCGGAAAAGGTGCTGGCCGGACCGGCGAAGGGGATCGTGAAAGCGGCCTTTCCGCCAGGCACGACCTCGCTCGGCTTCCGACGTCAACAAAAGGGCTCGGGCGATATCGGCGCGTTTTTCCAGATGTTGGAGCAGGGTTACGATCAAGTCAGTCCAGCGGCCCAGTCGAGCGGACTCGCTGTCTTTCGCGAAATCACCCCGGTGGACAAAACCAAGCCGCTGCGACCTGGTGATGCCGTGGACGTGAAACTGACGGTGCGGAATCTGGCGGCGCGCGATGTGCGGAACATCGCGGTGGTGGATCTGCTGCCGGCGGGATTCGAAGTCGTGGCCGGAGCGCTCAAATCGGGCGCGGGAACGGTGGCGGGCACGGATTTCGCAGAACTTCGCGAGGACCGCAGTCTGTTTTATCTCAACCTGCGCGGCAATGGCGAGTGGTCGGTGCGTTATCAAATGAAGGCGGTGTGTCCGGGGGCCTTCGTGGTGCCGCCGGCAATGGCGGAAGACATGTATGATCGCGGGCGTCATGGCACATCACAGCCGGGACGCATCGAGGTGAAATCCTCATCCTGAGAGCCGTGCGCGTCTGGATGACCTATCTGAAGCGCTGGAGGCGGCGGGTCGTGAGATCGGTCGTTCTCCTGGCGCTGACGGCGGGAGTGGGCTGGTGCCTGCTGCCGAAGCCCGAGCTTTATCCGGAGGGAATGAGCTGGTCGCGCGTCGTGCGGGATCGGCATGGCGAGGTCCTGCATGTTTCCGGAACGACCGATGGACGTTACCGCTTGAAGACCGCGCTGGGAAACATCAGTCCGGCGATGGTGCGGGCGACGATGGAGAAGGAGGACCGCTGGTTCCGCTGGCATCCGGGGGTGAATCCGGTGGCACTTGTGCGTGCCGCCTGGGGCGTGATGAGTGGCCGACCGGCGGGCGGGGCTTCAACGCTGAGCATGCAGGTGGCGCGGATGCGTTGGAAAC
>JAIXVN010000220.1 GCA_027483005.1 Verrucomicrobiaceae bacterium | reverse complement strand
TTCCCATTTCAATTTCTCCAGTGGGCGCACATTTATCGTCCTTCAAAAAGATAACATTGACACTGAGACAGTGTTCAAGCTCCTCCTAATAGTCGCTGATCGATTTCAGAAATCGCCTGTCCCGCGACGCCGCAGTGGTCCCTTGCGAACAAAGCCCATTTTCGCTCTCCCTTCACGGCTCACTCGCTTCGCTCGCGGATCTTCCAGGTGGCGAAGTCGTAGGTCCGCAGCGTTTTTCCATCCTTGATCTCAAGCGGATCTTCGGGACGCTTCTGAGTGGTCCAGGGACTCTGGGAAGTCGGCCATGCCTTGTAGTCGACCGCTTCCCCATTGATCCGGTCGATTCCATCAAAGGTGCATTCCAGAGTTTCGCCGTGACGGCTTTGATACCTGGCCGAGATGGGCTTGTCGGATGCGACTTTCAGGGAAGCTTTCGCAAGCAGAAGTCCTCGGAACCTGGTCAACTGCTCTGCGGGACTGGCTCCGGGAAAATCGGCGGGCAGCGCGGTCTCGATGGCGACTGCGCAGGAAGGTGCCTTCACCCGGAATTCCGAATCGCCCGCACGCGGCTTGGAGGCCGGGGCGTGGATGCCGGCCGCTGGATCCCATTGGAAGGGTTGTGAGGCGGTGACGGCGATCAGCACACTGCCATAGTGGAGATAGATCCGACCCGAGTCTGCGCTGTCGTTGATCATCGCGCGGTAGCCACCTGGAACATATCCGAGGGCATAGGGGAACTGGTGCGTGGGTTCAATCTGGAACACAAAGAGCAGGCTGTCGCGCCCAAGGACCTCCTGCTCGGTCGCACGGACCCCATGGGTGTGGTTGCCCATTTTTCCGGGCTCGTCCTCGGAGGGATTGGTGATCCAGAGATGACTGCCCTTGGTGATGTCGGGTTCCTCCCACATCACCCCACAGGGATAACTCTGACCTTGCCATGGCTTTCCACCGATCTTGGCCGAGCGGGAAAACATCGCATAGCTGCGGTTGACATAGTGTTTGAGCGCCCAACCGTTGATGAGGGCACGATAGAGATAGGGTTTGGATCGCTGGGTGGCCGCGACGACAATCCCATCCGGAATCCTGTAGGAGCTGACAGCGGCTGCCGCTGCGGCTTTGGCGTGTGGAAGATCCGGAGTCACTCCACCAAAGTAGAGCCAAGGCAGGGTGGCAAAGCCCCATGGCTGCTGGCATTCGGTGTCCGGGTAGGAGCGCGGCGCGAAGGTGGCCAGGTGGCCACGCAACCAGGCAGGTGCCACCTGTGCAAGGCAGACCTCATAAGCCATCCGTGCCTGCGCCGCCATGACGGGATCCTTCGCGCAGTCGGCCAGCGAAAGCAGCGGCAGGACGTTCTGCGCCCCATAGGGCCGCGAGGCGAACTCACCCGGCCCCCCCTTCGAGCTGGCCGCGATGATGTATTGAAGATACTTCTCCCCGGTGGGATCTCCCGCGCCGAAATGGGTGCCCCAGACCTGGCCGGGGGGCAGGGACTTGGATTTCCCGGTCATCTCGATGATGTAGGGATCCTTCTCCATGAAATACGGGTCCGCCTGGAAGGAGTCGGCTCCCCAGACCTGGGTCGCCAGATAACGCGTCATGGCGGCCATGATCTTGTGATTGCTCGTCGAGAGCTTCGCGTAAAAGACACCCCCCGTGTAGATCTTGCGGTAGCGTTCCTTGGTCGCCGCATCGAGGAGCTTCTCGAACCGGATGTAACAGTCGATTCCCGGCCAGGCGATGAAACCCGTGTTTCCGCCATGCATCCAGCGGTTGATCTTGTTCCCGGGCACCAGCGGGTCCAGCCCCTTGTTCACCTCGATCAAGGCCTCGGCATTGCGACCCAGAGCGAACAAGCACTCCGCTTTCATGAACTTCTCGCTGCCGACTTCAGCACCGGCCACAAGCACGGCCCGCCGCCGGGCCTCGAAGGTCGCAAGGTCGGCGGATGTCAGCTTCGGGGATCCGGGGTCGGCGGCGACTGCTGTCAAAAGAGGCCATCCGAAAAACAGTGGGATGACCAGTCTCCGATGCAAGGGGCGGAAGCGGTTGGAGTCATTCATTGTCCTGTCAAAATGATCCGTTCATCAGGTGATTGAGCTTGAGAAAACGCATGGAGTGGGTCCGTGACCGGGGCGATGGTTGCCGACCCACGTCGGCTCGAACATCGCCAGTCAGAACCCGCTCCCCAGGATGCTGCCTGAAAATCGGCGGAGAGCAACCTTGAGAAACCGCGCCGATCTCCCTGCCTCTTCCCGGAAAACCTCTCATTTCCCACTCCTCACTCGGCACAATCATCGCTGAACCCTTGAACCTGAACCCTGAAAACTCTCTTCTGCATCCGTGCTTCTCGCCTCTGCCATCGACTCCCTGCCCTACGGCAAGCGGCTTCCCGGCGCGGTGTATCTCCTCGATCCCAGCGATGACTCCGCGATCCCGGCGCTCCTCCGCGAATCTCCATCCACTTGGACTTCGCCAAAAAGCCATCGGCTTCGGGCCGTCAGAGGAAGAGTGCTATCCACGATTCCCAGCAGTTCCTTGATCTCCGGAAATCCCGCTCGCCAGCTTGCCTCACGTGTGTTTCGCTGAACTCGTGCCAAAGGAGAAGTCATGCAATCCACGAAACGAGGATCGAAAGGCTGAGATCCAGATCATCCGTGACTTTGCCGACAAACTGATCCGCGAGGGCAAGGCCAAGGAGTTCCTTGTGCAACACGGATTCCACACCCCAGGCGGGAAGCTCACCAAGCGCTACGGCGGATGAGATTTCCGAGCGTCGCCCCTGGCATTCCATCCCGCTCAAGCTCTGACGACTCCCTTCGATCAGCTCCACCCTCATTGGAAGCACCACTTCTCACTTCTCACTTCTCACTTCTCACTTCACACTTCTCACTCGGCACTTCTCACTCGGCACTTCTCACTCGGCACAATTATCGCTGAAACCTGAAAGCTAAGCCCTTGCTAACTCCCTGCAACCAATGGCTCTCCAGACTGGCTCATCTGAAAAAAGATCAGTCCAAAGGCACCGCGCCACACAAACCGCTGCTCCACCTGGTGGTCATCGACCTCTTCGAATCGGGAGAAGAGCCCCGGGAATAAACTTCTCAACCTAGGCGCCTCGAAATCAAGCGCGTTGAATCATGTCAGCTTCCGGATTCCGCGAACGCCAACTTCCTGCTGAAAACGTTGTAGCTGCTCACCCAGTCAAAGCGGATCTCGTCCGAGACGGCTTTGAAGTGGAGTTCACCGCAGCGGATCTTTGCCTTCTCGACGTCGCTGAGGTCCTCCAAGTCCTTGTCGATCTTCGTCTCGACGATAAAGTAGAGCATAAGGTGTCCGTCGTATTTGCGGCAGACCATCGCCCAATCCGGTGAGTAGTGACCGTAGGGCGTGTCGATCACGAACCCGCCTTTCTTGAGCTTGGTGAAGAGTTGGACCCGGTCGTCGTTCTCTAGTTGCTCGGCGAAGTCGTATTCGCCCTTGCTGTCCATATTGTAGTATTCGTGAACCGCCTTCTTCTTCGCGGCGTTGGTCCGATAGACCCGCTTGATGTTGGCGGCGAGCAGTTCCTCGTCGATCACATCGGCAGCGAGAATCTGAGCGCTATCGAGCTTGTAAGCGTCGATCACTTCATATGCATGAATCCCCTCGGCCTTGGCACGGGCAAGCGCCTTGGCTATGAGCTTGGTGAGTTCCTCCAGGTTGTCCTGGGAGTGGAGTAACGTCCGGTTGTGGAAGCCTCGGACGATTTCAAGGATCGCCATGCGCGGCATCATGGTGTGATACATGATGTGGTCGATGATCTGGAGGTCGGTCTTCCAGAACTCGTGGCGCGTGATCTTGTATTCGGTCGCCTCCTCTCGCACCAAATTGTCCTGCGTTGCCACCGCCTTGCCGCTGGCGTCAAAGCCGAGGGTGCCTGTCTCCACCTCCGTGATATACTCCAGCTTCTTCCCGGCAAAGTGCTGGTTCGCCTCGCGGATGCAGGCGGCGATGAACGCGTCGGAATCCAACTCGAACTTGTAGAGCGTGCGGGTGGTGAGGTGCTCGGTGAGACGGTCGAGCAGCTTCTTGAACTCGGACTCAGTGACGTACTTGCACTTGTCGTTGACGATGGGCTCGATGTCGCCGTTCTCGATCTTGAGCTTGCGG
>JAIXVN010000569.1 GCA_027483005.1 Verrucomicrobiaceae bacterium | reverse complement strand
GATGTCAACCGCCTGCCATGAGCTTGTCAGTCGGCTCGATCTCGAGATCGACGAGCTGTCCCTCATCTCCGCCCACCCGGCTCCAGCGGTGACGCGGGTTCTATTTTCCGATGAGGATCTGAAGGCCCGCACCTGGCTGACAGGACTTGCGGAAACCGCCGGTTTCTCGACGCGGACCGATGCGGTGGGAAATCTCTTCATCCGCTGGCAAGGTTCCGATTCGTCGCTGGCTCCCGTCGCGACCGGTTCGCACACCGATGCCATTCCGAATGCCGGGAAATACGACGGCGTCGTTGGAGTTCTTGGTGGGCTGGAGGCGATGCGGATGCTGAAGGAAAGCGGCTTTGAGCCCCGGCGATCGATCGAGCTGATCCTGTTCACCGCCGAGGAGCCAACCCGTTTCGGTATCGGTTGTCTTGGCAGCCGGATGATGGCCGGCACGACTTCGGCCTGCGCCGCGCGCAATCTCCGCGATCCGGAAGGCAAGGGGCTGGAGGATCTTCGGAAAGCCGCCGGCTGCGTCGGTGAACTCGACAGCGTGATGCAGGCAAACGGCGTCTATTCCGGCTTCGTCGAACTCCACATCGAGCAGGGCCCGATCCTCGAAGCGGAAGGCATCGACATCGGAGTTGTGGAAAAGATCGCCGCACCCGCCGCCTTTCGCATCCGTCTAACAGGTCAGGGCGGTCATGCCGGTGCGGTGCTGATGCCGGGGCGCCGCGATGCCTTGCTCGCCGCCTCCGAGATCGCGCTGGTCGTTGAGAAAGCGGCTCTCGAAAGCGGCAGCCCTGACACGGTGGGAACGACTGGAGTCCTCAACGTGAAGCCCGGAGCGATCAACAGCATTCCCTGTGATGTGCTGATGGAAGTGGATTTCCGCGATACCGATCTGATCACCCGCGAGCAGGCTTTGAAAGAGATCCGCCGTGAAGGCGAGGCGATCTGCTCGCGACGCCAGATCGGCTTCGAATGGACCTTCATCAACGAGGACCCACCCGCGATCTGCGATCCCGGACTGGTGAATCTCGTTCTCAAGGTCGCGGCCGAGGCGGGTTGCTCGACCAAACGCATGATCAGCCGCGCCTATCACGACTCGCTCTTCATGGCCCGGCTCGCGCCCGTCACCATGATCTTCATTCCCTGCCACAAGGGCTACAGCCACCGCCCCGATGAGTTCAGCTCGTCCGACGCCATCCGCAAGGGCGTCGAGGTCCTGGCCGGGACGTTGAGATCGCTGGCGGGGTGACTTGATGAATTTCCGTGAATGGGTAAGTTAACAGAATAAAGTCCGGCCATCGAAGCATAGGGAAGGCACCACAAGCGGAGGCTGTGCCCCAGTTGACTCCGCCAGTGCCTGCGGAGTCGAAGCCTGAATTATGGGGTGACATGAAGGGCCAGATCAAGATGTCGGAGGATTTTTGCGATCCCTTGCCCTGGTTCGGGTTCAGCCCTATCGCTGCCAGCAAGAAGAATATCCCGTGAAGCTGAAATGGTGAACTCTTCTGGGGTTCCATGGATTGTGGCATGAGGCCTGCACCTCGTATCCGAATCTTCCCATGACCCCCACCTGTTCCCAGATCCTCCTCAATGGCGAGCCGGTGGATGTCTCTGCCGTTCCGCTGCATGAGACGCTGCTGGATTTTCTCCGCAAGCGTGGCCTGACCGGCACGAAATGCGGCTGCAACGAGGGCGATTGCGGCGCTTGTTCACTGCTGCTCGTGGAGCCGGATGGCGAGCTTCGCTCGATCAACAGCTGCCTCGCGCTGGTGCAGTCGATGGCCGGCCGTGAGATCCGCAGTGTGGAGGGCATCGCCACCGGAGACAACCTTCACCCGGTCCAGTCGGCGATGGTTTCCTGCAAGGGCTCTCAATGCGGCTACTGCACGCCGGGATTCATCGCTTCGATGGTCGAGGGTTGCCACCGCAAGTCACCGCTCACTCAGGAGGAGATCGCCGACCAGCTGTGTGGAAATCTCTGCCGCTGCACCGGCTACCGGCCGATCCGTGAGGCGATGCTTCAGGCGCTCGATCAACGCGAGCAGCTTGCCGCGTGGTCGGGCAGTCATGCCCCTGGCGAGATTGAGGCCGCTCCGGTCGAATCGCTGTTGAAAGACGGTGTCTTTCTCAGGCCGGAAACCATTGAGCAGGCGCTCATGTTCATGTCTTCCCACCCCGATGCCGTCTTCATCGCCGGGGCCACCGAACTGGCGGTGCTCATCAACAAGCGCCATGTCCGCTATCCGGCGTTGATCTCGCTCGACCGCATCGCTGCACTTCACGAGATTCTTGAAACCCCGGACGCCTGGCAGATCGGAGCGGCCGCGCGATTGACCGATGTCGAGGCGGCGCTGAAGGGGAGATACCCGGCCTTCGATTCGATGTTCCGCTGCTTCGCCTCGCGACAGATCCGGCATCGCGCGACCCTTGGCGGCAACCTCGTCACCGCCTCACCGATCGGCGATAGCGCGCCGGTGTTGCTGGCGCTCGATGCCTCGGTCGTGCTCATGTCCCACGAAGGCGAGCGCATCGTCCGGCTCTCGGAATTCTTCACCGGCTACCGCAGGACGGTGATGGCGGAGGATGAGTTGATGAAGGCGATCCTCATCCCTCACGAGGTTCCCGGGCGCACCGATTTCTTCAAGGTCTCCCGCCGTCGTGAAATGGACATCAGCATCGTCTCCGCTGCGATCCGGACGGTGGTGGATGACCAGGGCCTGGTGACCGAGGCACGGCTCGCCTTCGGTGGCGTTGCGGCCACTCCGCTGCGCGCGATGAAATCCGAGGCTGCATTGATTGGTCGCAAGCTTGAGATCGACGAGGCCTTTCTTGATCTGTTGGAAAGCGAGTTCACACCCCTGTCCGATGTGAGATCCGGCGCGGCCTATCGCAAGCGGGTCATTCGTGGTCTGTTCGCCAAACACGTGGAGCCACCGGTCGAGGACGATGAACCCTGGTCCTCCGAGTTTCACAGCGGTTCCGGAGTGCCCCACGAAAGCGCGGTCGGCCACGTCACCGGTGCCGCCCGTTTCGTCAACGACGTGGCAATGAAGCGCGGCATGCTTTCCGTCTGGCCGGTCGTCTCGAAGGAGGCTCACGCCAGGATCAAACGCATCGACATTTCTGCCGCCCTCAAGATGCCCGGTGTGAGAACCGTGCTCCTCGCCAAGGACATCCCCGGACACAACAACGTTGGACCTGTTAGACATGATGAGCCGCTTTTCGCCGATGACGAGATCCTCTACCGCAGCCAGTTGATCGCTGCCGTGATCGGTGACTCGCCCGAGGCCTGTCGTCTTGCCGCTGAAGCAATCCTCATTGAGACCGAGCCGCTTCCGCTCATCCTCGGCCTCGACTCCGCCATCGCAGCAGGCTCTTTCCACACGGATCTCCACGTGCTGGAACGCGGCGAAGTCGGTCCGGCACTCTCTGCTTCACCGCTCATCCTCGAAGGCGTCTTCAACTTCGGCGGCCAGGAGCACTTCTATCTGGAAACCCAGGCCGCGTGGGCGGAGCCGGATGGCGAGGGCGGAACCATCGTCCACAGCTCGACCCAGCACCCTTCGGAAATTCAGACGATCGTCGCCGAAGTGCTCGGCTGCACCAAGCATCGCGTCGTCGTCGAGTCGCCCCGGATGGGTGGCGGCTTCGGCGGCAAGGAGACCCAAGGGAATGCCTGGGCTGCGCTTTGTGCGCTGGCAGCCTCGATCACCGGTGAGGCCGTCGGCATCCAGCTCGACCGCGACCTCGACATGGAAATCACCGGCAAGCGCCATCCCTTTCATGCCCGCTACAAGGTCGGCTACGATGAGTCCGGCAAACTCCTCGCGGCGGACGTCTTCCTAGTTTCCGACGGCGGCTGGTCGCTCGATCTTTCCCAGCCGGTGACGGATCGCGCCCTGTTCCATCTCGACAACGCCTACTACATCCCGCACGTCCGCTTTGAAGGCCGCGTGGCGAAAACGAACGTCACCTCGCAGACCGCCTTCCGTGGCTTTGGCGGGCCGCAGGGGATGCTGGTCATCGAGGAAATCCTTGGGCGCATCGCGTTGCGTCTCGGTCTGCCTCCCGAGGAGATCCGCGCACGAAATTTCTATCACGGCAGCGGCGAGACCAACACCACCCACTACGGCGAGGACATCGGCGACAACCGCCTCGCCCGAATCTGGAGTGAACTACTGGAGTCCTCGGACTTCGTTTCACGAAGGCAGGCGATCACCGAATGGAACCTCTCACAGGCTTCGAGAAAGCGCGGCATCGCGATCACGCCGGTGAAGTTCGGCATCAGCTTCACGCTCACCCATTACAATCAGGCTGGTGCGCTGGTGCTGATCTACGCCGATGGCAGCGTGCAGGTGAACCACGGCGGCACGGAAATGGGTCAGGGCCTTCATACCAAGATCCTCGGCGTGGCGATGCGTGAACTTGGCCTGCCCGCCACGTCGATCCGCCTGATGCACACCCGCACCGACAAGGTGCCGAACACTTCGGCCACGGCGGCGAGCTCCGGCTCCGATCTCAATGGCATGGCCGTCGCCGAT
>JAIXVN010000260.1 GCA_027483005.1 Verrucomicrobiaceae bacterium | reverse complement strand
TCGTGCTTTCCTTCCCGATAGACCCAGCCGTAGTTGCCGCCCTTCTCGATCTTGTTGATCTCCTCGTAGATGTCCTGTCCGACATCGCCGCCCCACATCTCACCTGTTAGGCTGTCGAACGAGAAGCGCCAGACATGTCTCAATCCGGTGGCCCAGAACTCGGTGCGGACGCCGGACAACGGAGACACCGTCAAGCCGTTGTAGGTGCCATCCCAGGTGCCACCGAGAGAGGTGTGGACGAAGGGATTGTCGATCGGCACGGAAAAGCGGGCAACTCCACCATCAGTGGGAATCGAGGCATGGGGATTCGGCGCAAGGTTGCCCGGCTTCTTGTCCACATCGAAGCGGAAGATGCCGCAGAAGAAGTCCTTGTTGATCTTCTGGCTGTTGAGGCGGAAGTCGTTGGGATTCTCCTCGTCGCCCGCCGTGTAGTAGAGATAGCCGTCAGCCCCGAAATGAAGGTCACCACCATTGTGGTTCGCGCCTTCGTCGAGTTGCTGGAGCAGGATGAGTTCGGAGGAAGGATCCGCCACGGCGGGATCACCGGCGCTGACCTTGAAACGGGAGATACGCTGGTAGTAGGAGCCGGCGTTGATCCTCACGGTGTAGGCGACGTAGAAGAAGCCGTTGGAGGCGTAGTTCGGATGAAAGGCCAGACCGAGGAGGCCATGCTCACCGTTGCCACCGCCTTCGATCGTTTCCGCTGGAGTGCGACCTGCGATGGTGGACTGAAGGTCGAGGAAGACGTTCTGCGTCGGCGTCGTGGAGGTGACATCGGGCACGTGCCTGATCTTCGCGAGGCGCTCGCAGACGAAGAGCCGGATGGAGTTTCCGGGAATCGAGGAGATGCAGATCGGTTGGTCGAAGGTGAGGCCGGGCAGGGCGTCCACCAGTTGCCAGGCATTCGTGGGTGGGGCCTCAGGCATCGCGAGGGATGGATTGGGCAGGCGCAGAGCGGTCTCGATCGAGATCGTGACGGCAGCAGTGGACGACACTCCAGCCTCGCCGAAGACCCGATAGGTGAACACCACCGGCGTGGAGTTGGTGCCGCTGTGGTGGTAAAGAACACTGCCGTCGGTGGAAACACTGGCCGTTCCCGTGGCAGGCGGAGTGACGATCTCGACCGAGCCCCGATTGAGGAGCCCGCTGTCATTGGCCAGCACTTCGACCCGCACCTTCTGTCCCGCATGGATCGTAGCGGCATCCGCGTTTGCAAGCGGTGCGGCATAGAATGCTTCGGCACCGGCATTGTAGGTGGAAAGCACCTCGGCGGGAGTGATGGCGCGATCATAAACACGCAGCTCGTTGATCGCCATGTTGGAGTTCATGTCCGCCGCCCACTGGGATCGACCGATCCAGTTGTTCACGTCAGCCATATCTCGAAGGCGATAACTGAGGTCGAGCGAGCCTTGGACGATCCCATTGCGATACCATTTGGCGCGTGCCCCATTCGACCCATAGGCCCCTGCGCCATCTTCGACCGTCATCACGTAATGATATTCGGTGTTGGCCGTGGTGGCAGTTGAGAGATCGGTGTCAACGGTGCCGGTGACCGTGCCAGCAATCTTTCCTTCCAGGCGATGGCTGCCGAGAACGCCGTTGTTGTTGAGGGAAAGCAGGAGGTTGTCGTAGGCAATGAATCCGCCGGGGGCAGCGGGCCCATCGAGGATTTCCCCGACAGAGGCTCCGGCTCCGCTGGTGAGGTTGGCGCGTCCGAAATCGAAGATCCGCTGCCAGGTTTTCGAGGAAAGTGGTCTCACCCAGGTCTCGAAGGTCATGCTGGTCTTCGAGGACACAATGCCGTTGGGAAGATCAAGATAAGCCGAAATCGCCGCGGCAGTCTGGTTGCCATTGGTCGTGCCGGGCAGAACCAGAGCGGTGCCGTTGAGGGTGGCACCATTTCCGAGAAGGGTTGCGGTTTCACCGCTGATGCTGTCGGTGAAGGTCTTGCCCGAAGCGACGGCCCCGGCGGCGCTGTTGAACTTCCAGCGGTTCAGGGGCAAGGGAGCGGGGGCTGGAGGTTCCGGTGGCCCCGAAGAGGGATCTGGCCCGGCGGTGTAACTGGAGAGGATTTCTCCGGCGCTCAAGGCGCGCTTGTAAAAGCGGAGTTCGTTGAGCGAGAGATTGGAATTGGAATCCGCGCCATACTGGGAGCGGCCGATCCAGTTGTTGACGTCCGACATCGAGGTCAGCCTGAGGTTGAGGTCGAGACTGTTTTGAAAGACTCCATTGCGATACCAGCGGGCCTGACATCCGGATGCTCCGTAGGTGCCGACACCATCCTGCACGACCAGCACGTAGTGATACTGGGTGCCGATCGTGGTGGCCGCCGTGCTGAAGTTATAGACCGCAGCGCCGCCGGCGATCTGTCCCTCCAACTGATGGCTGCCGAGAGTGCCCGCGTTGTTGATCGTCAGTGAGACGTTGTCATAGCCACCATAGGCTCCGGGCGCGGTGGCACTGTCGATGATTTCCCCCGGAGCCGCGCCATTTCCGCTCGTGGTGTTGCTGCGTCCGAAGTCAAACAGGCGCTGCCAGTTCTTCGACGAAAGCGGAGTCGCCCAGGCTTCGATGGAGATGCTGGGCTGGGCGGAAACCAATCCATTCGGCAGATCGAGATAGGCGGAGATCGAGGCAGCGGATTGGTTGCCATTGGTGCTTCCGGGCAGGGTCAGGGAAGTGCCGGTGAGGGTCGCGCCGTTTCCTCGGAGCACCGCTGGCAGTCCGGACACGCTGTCGGAGAAGATGGTTCCGCTCGCGACCTCGGAGTCCGCTTGATTGTTGAAGACCCAGAGATGGCTCGGTGCCGGTGCTGGATCGGGCTGGGGTGGCGGGGCAATGGCATCCGG
>JAIXVN010000488.1 GCA_027483005.1 Verrucomicrobiaceae bacterium | reverse complement strand
CAAAAGGTCGCCGACAAGGTGGCCGGTTACTTCGTGCCTGCGGTGATGGCCGTTTCGCTGATCACCTTCATCGTCTGGTCGATCTGGGGCCCAGCGCCTGCCATGGCCCTCGGCCTGATCAATGCGGTGGCGGTGCTGATCATTGCCTGCCCCTGTGCGCTGGGGCTCGCGACTCCGGTTTCGATCATGGTGGGCATCGGTCGCGCGGCGCGGGAGGGGATTCTCATTCGCGATGCCGAGGCCATCGAGACGGCTGGGAAAATCGACACGCTGGTCATGGACAAGACCGGGACTCTAACAGCCGGCAAACCGACAGTCACCGGCTTCACGGTTTCATCCGGAACCGAAGCCGCGGAAGTGCTGTCGGCGGCGGCGGCCTTGGAAAGCCTGAGCGAGCATCCACTTTCGAAGGCCATCCTGGAACGGGCTCGCGAGGAGGGTGTGAGTTTTCCCTCGGTGATCGGATTTCGATCCACCACGGGCGGAGGTATCTCGGGGAAAATCGGGGATGAAACCTGGCACGTCGGAAAGCGGTCGTTCATCGAGTCCCAGGGAGCCACGATTCCTGAAGAGCTTCTTAAATCCGCTGAGGAAGGTGAGCGTCAGGCCCGGACCGTGGTCTGGGTCGCCCGTGGAAGAGACGCTGTCGCGATTTTCTCCATCTCCGATCCGATCAAGGAAAGCGCTCCCGCCGCCATCGCCGAACTGCATCGGTTGGGCATCCGGCTGGTGATGGCCACCGGCGACAACGACGCCACCGCGCAGGCAGTCGGGCGCGAGTTGAAGATCGACGAGATCCACGCGGGCCTCTCTCCCGCCGACAAGATCCAGCTCATCCGCGATCTGAAGGCTAGTGGTCGACGGGTTGCAATGGCTGGCGATGGCATCAATGACGCACCAGCCTTGGCCGAGGCGGAGGTGGGCATCGCGATGGGCACGGGCACCGACGTGGCGATCGAAAGCGCGCCCATCACCCTGGTGAAGGGCGATCTTTCCGGCATCGTCCGCGCCGTCCTTTCGAGTCGGGCGGTGATGCGGAACATCCACCAGAATTTGTTCTTCGCCTTCGCCTACAACCTGGTGGGCATCCCGATCGCGGCTGGCATCCTTTATCCATTCACGGGCATGCTGCTCAGCCCGATGATCGCCGGAGCGGCGATGTCGCTGTCGTCGGTGTCGGTGATTTCGAACGCGCTGCGCCTTCGAAGCATGAAACTCCGCGACTGAGCTTCAGCGACCGGCCATCGTTTCGACCGTCACGCCCTTGAGATACTCGGTTTCGGGAATCGAAAGCACCACCGGATGATCGGCGCGCTGGCCGTGGTTGGCGACGAGACGAAGGGTCTTCTTCGCGTCCACGGCGGCATCGATCAGGTTGTCCACGAACAGCTCGCGGCTGGCGTGGTGGGAGCAGCAGAAGGTCGAAAGCATGCCGCCCTTGTCGAGGAGCTTCAGCGAGCGGAGATGGATCTCCTTGTAGCCGCGCATGGCGTCCATGAGGGTCTTCTTGTTTCGCGTGAAGCTCGGCGGATCGAGGATGATCAGGTCATACTCGGGCTCGGCGTGCTTGAGGAAATCGAAGACGTTGTGTTCGATCACCTCGATCTCGAGTCCGTTGAGCGCGGCGTTCCGACGGGTGGCCTCACAGGCACTGGCGGAGATGTCCACCGCCGTGACCTTGGCGGCACCGGCCTTGGCACAGGCGAGGGCAAAGCCGCCCTGATTGGTGAAACAATCGAGCACCCGCTTGCCGGCGGCGAATTTCGCGACCTCGGCGTGGGATTGAAGCTGGTCGAGGTAGAGGCCGGTCTTCTGGCCGTCGAAAAGATCGACCTCGAAGTCCAGATCGTTCGCCCGGACGGTGAACGGGCCCGGGTTTTCGCCGTGGATGATCTCGATGACCGTCTCCAGCCCCTCGGCCTTGCGGACCGGGGAGTCGTTGCGGAGGAGGATCGATTTCGGGGAAAAGACGGCGACGAGCGCATCACGGATGAGCTCCTTCCGCTGGTCGAAGGCGAGCGTCAGGGTCTGGACGACGAGATGATCACCGTAGCGATCGACGATCAGGCCCGGAAGGCCGTCGGACTCGCTCCACACCACGCGGCAGAGGGTTTCATCGACCCCGTGCCGCTGCCGGAGTTCCAGCGCCTGGCTGATCCGGCGGGTGAAGAAGTCGAGATCGAGGTCCTGGCGGCGGCGGGAAAAGCGTCGCGCGACGATCTGGGAATTCGGGTTGTAAATGGCCGTGCCCATCGGCCGATCGCGGAAATCCTTGAGCGTGATCACATCGCCCGGCTGCGGATCGCCGAAGGTTTTTTTGACCTCGGTGGCGTAAACCCATTCGTGTCCGTGGAAGATTCTGGCGCGTGGGGCGATGATGAGTCCGGGCATGTCGAAGGGGATGACTGACCCGCCCGGGAGCGATGTCCAATGAGAAAGTGCGGATTTCCCCTTGATCGCCGGGTCGGACGCGGGTTAAAGCCCTGTTCAGCAACCATGGGACAACAATCCAACAAGGTCATCAAGCGCCGCCGCCGTCAGGACTACCTCAAGCGTAAGTCCGAACAAGCCAAGCTCGGCGGAATCGTCAAAAAGAAGTCGGTCGTGAAGAAGTCGTCCGACGACTCTGCTGCCGCCAAGAAGGCTCCGGCCAAGAAGGCCGCTGTCAAGAAGGCCCCAGCCAAGAAGGCCGCCAAGAAGGTCGCTGCTGAAGCGGCTCCTGAGGTTGCCGAGGCCGTGGAAGCTGTCGAAGCGGTTGAGACCACCGAAACCGAAGGCGGCGAGGCTTGAGGCCCGTTTCCTGAATTTCCCCTTTAACCAACAGGCCGGTTGCTTCGTGCATCCGGCCTGTTTTGCGTCTGCGGCCCGATCACTGGCGGGTGCCAAGGTATTCAACGAGGTCGCGCAGTTCGGCGGGTTTCAGGATCTCGCCCATCGGAGGCATGACGGAAATGGCCGGGGTTTGCGAGGCGATGTCGGACTTTTTGATGACGGTTTCCTTTCCATCGGGAAGAAGCAGCGTCAGGGCATCGGCGGTTTCGCCCTTGGGGGCGCCCGCGACCACGCTGCCGTCCTTCTTGGTGACGGTCGCCGTGCCAAAGCCCGGGGCGATCTTGGCCTGGGGCAGGATGAGGGACTCCAGAATGTGGTCGCGACCCTTCTTTCCGGCCTGGTTGAGGGCGGGGCCGACGTTGCTGCCCTCCGCGCCCATGCGGTGACAGGCGGTGCAATTGGCGGCGAGGTTGCCTTCGAAGATCTTCCGTCCGGCTTCGACGTTGCCACCGGCGAGGGCGTAGGACCACTTGCCGAGCGGATTGGCGGCGGCGAGCTTGGTTTCCACTTCGTGCAGCTCGTCGAGCTTCAGCAAGGCGGCGCTTTCGAGCAGCTCAAGCTGGATCGCCGGATCGAGTTTCCCTGAGGAAAGGTCGGCCAGAAGGGCGGTAAGGGCGGGCTTCGCGGCCAGAGTGCCGAGCAGGCGGACGGCGGACTGGCGTTCGCCGAGGTCGCTGGACTTCAGGCCGATGTTGCTGACGTAGCTGAGGGCGAACTCCGGTTTTTCCTCGCCCAGCAGCGGGGCGACGCCCGAACGCAGGGCTGGCAGGTTTTGCTTCAGCATCGCAACGGCGGTTTCGGTCCACTTCGGGTCCTTGCCGTTCTTGAGGTGCTGGAGGGCACTGATCCGCTGGGCGGGATCGGCTTTCGAATCGAGCGCCTGCTGAGTCAGGGCGGCCGGGTCCTGCTTCGCGCCGAGGGCATCGAGCGCGGCGGAGACCGATTTCGAAAGGGTCTTGTCGGACTCCAAAGGCTTCAGCATCGCGGAGATCTTGTTCGCGGTGCCGGGCGACACGACCAGCGCCTTGAGCGGGGCGTAGCGGCCATCGACGCTGTCGAGCGGATCAGTGGCCTTCACACTGGCGAGGGCATCGAGCGCGACCTGACGCAGCGGGGCAGGGGCCTTCGAGGTGGCGTAGGTCGCGAGGCGGAGCAGGGAAGCGTCATCCCCGACACGGCGGTTGGCGGAGATGGATCGGCGGATCCCGGACTCACGGGCATCGGGCTTCTTTTCCAGCAGCGTGGCTAGGCTGGCCAAGGCGGAGTCCTGGAACGGATCCTCGTAGAGTGCACGGGCCGCCTCGGCGACGACGGCGGGATCGGTGTCGGCGAGGAAGCCGCTCAACGATTGAGCCAGGGCAGAAGGCTGGATCGCGGCGTCCTTGCCGGATTGAATTCTCGCGATGTCCTGCCCGATGCCGCGCAAGGCGATGATGGCGGCAAGACGTAAGGCCGGTGATGGATGCGAGGAAAGTCCGGAGACGAACTTGATATCGATCGCCCGGCGCAGTGCAAAGGCTCCGGCGTGGCGGAGATAGTGGTCCCTGTTGGTGGACTCTGCGAGCATCACAACAACGTTTGGCAGGAAGCGGTTGTCATGGGTCTTTCCAACAGCCATGGCGGCGTGGAAACGGACGCGCATGTTAGAGTCTGTTAGAAGCCCCGCCAGATCCGCAGGCTTTCCGCATTCACCCACCCACTTCGCTGCCTGGGCGCGGATTTCGGAATCCTTGTCGGAGGCGAGGGCGGTGAATAGAGTCGAATCGAAGTAGCGGACTTGTGATAGCATCCAAAGGGCATGAATCTTTGCGATCTGGGATTGGCCCTTGAAGACGGGTGCAAGGCGACCGCTTGGGGTGACCGACCAATACTTCGATAGTTCAGCCAGCCTCCATTGAGCTTCCAGACGAACCCGCTGATCGGGATGGGCGAGCAGCGGCATGAGCTCGGACTCGTTCATCCCTTTCGTTCCCTTTTTGAGAAACGCGGCGACTTCCTTCCGCATCGCACTGCCAGCCTCCTTCGGGTCATCGAGTTTCCAGACGGCACCCTTCGGCTTGAGCGGGTAGCCGCCCTGCCAGTCGGCGACGTAGAGGGCGCCATCGGGCCCGAAATTGCAGCCGACATAGGCGGTGCCGGTGGCGATGCGCTGGTCGTCTACCATCTTGTAGGATGCCCCGTTTTCCTCGACCTTGAAGGCGTTGATTTTCCCGGAAGGGAACTGGGTGACGAAGAAGCAGCCCTTGAAGCGCGGGCTCAGGGCGGTGCCGGGATTGAAAGCAAATCCGGAGGGGCCATCAACGTAGTTCTGGATCGGTGGGGTGATGTAGGCGGGCTGGTCCGGTCCATCGGGAAAGGCGAGGCGCTCGTCCATCCACGGATTGTACTTCGTGCCACGATATTGATAGTAGCTCCGCCAGCCGGAGTCGGAGCCCTCGGCGATGTAAACAAAGCGCTCCTTTTCGCCGGCGGCATCGGAGTCGTTGTCCACGCCGAAGAAGTTGCCGTAATCGTCGAAGGCCACCTGCTGGACGTTGCGCAGGCCTCGGGCGTACACCTCGAAGCCACTGCCATCGGGACGACAGCGCATCAGGGCTCCGTCGTAGGGGTAAAACCAGCGGGTGCCCTCGGACAGGACGTTCACGCCCTTGTCGCCAATGGTCCAATAAATCATGCCGTCCGGTCCGAGCATCGGGCCGTGCATGTCGTGACCGGAATAGCTCATGTGCGGGGCGAAGCCGGTGACGATCGCCTTGCGGGCATCGGCCTTTCCGTCGCCATTGGTGTCCTTCAGTTTCCAGAAATCCGGAGCGATGGTGGCATAGACGTCGCCGTTTCGGGCAAAGACTCCGGCGGCGGTGCCGGTGATCTCGGTGTTGAAGTCCTCCGCGAACACCGTGGCCTTGTCGGCGATCCCGTCGCCATCGGTATCGACGACCTTGTGAACCTTTTCGCTGATCTTGGTCAGGTCCTTCCAATCGACCTTGCCGTTCTTGTCGTGGTCCTTGATCGACGATTTCTTGAGCGGCTCGGTGGTGAAGTTCTTGCGGAAGAAGTCGCGCTTCTCCTCGATCGTGGTGTGGGAAAGATCGTCGACCACCCACTGCATCATTTCCCGGATGTCGGGGTCGGCGACCTTGCGGCGGGCAGCTTCGGTGACATAGAACGTGCCATCGCTGTCCACGCTGAGCGCCACCGGGTTGATGAACATCGGCTCCTTCGCGAAGAGGCTGCGGACCAGGCCGCCGGATTCAGGGTGGGTTTCCGGCGTGGCGGCGGAAAGCGCGAGCGGTGAGAAAAGCAGAAGCGTACGGAAGGTCATGAAAAGGTCGGTCGCGGGGTGGGTCAGTCCTTGCGGGTCAGTTCGACAAAAACGTCCTCCAAGGTGGCTTCCTTGCGCGAAAGCGAGCGAAGCGGCCATCCATACTGCGCCACGAGCTCGAAGAGCCGCTCGCGGACATCGGCTCCGGAATCGACCAGGATCTCGAACCTCGTCCAGCCCTCGCCCTGGTCCTCGCCGCTGACCCGCTTGACGTTCTCCAGTCGGGAAATCGCTCCGGAAATCGTCTGGAAATCGCCCTGGACCTCGAGCTGGACCTTTCCGGCCGCACGCATGCCCTCGACGAGGTTGCGCGGCGTGTCCTGGGCCTTGATTTTCCCGCCATCGATGATGATGACACGCGAGCAGGTGGCCTCGACCTCGCTCAGGATATGCGTGGAAAGCAGGACCGTGTGCTGCTCGGCGAGCTGGCGGATCAGTTCGCGGATCTGGCGGATCTGGTTGGGATCGAGCCCGTTCGTGGGTTCGTCGAGGATCAGGAGTTCGGGCGAATGGACCAGGGCATCGGCCAGACCGACCCGCTGACGGTAGCCTTTCGACAGGACGCTGATCATCTTCTTTTTCACCGAATCCAGCCCGCAGGTCTCGATGACCTCCTCGACCCGGTTTTTCGCATCGCGATTTCCCAATCCCTTGAGGTTGGCGCGGAAGCGGAGATACTCGCGGACCCGCAT
>JAIXVN010000049.1 GCA_027483005.1 Verrucomicrobiaceae bacterium | reverse complement strand
TCGCCACGGCGTTCGCTGAGGCGCTCGACGTTGAGGGAGAACTCACGGTCGAGCATCGCCTGGAGCCGGGTGCGGGAAACGTAGCGATCGCCCGAGCCGTAGATGGCATCACTGACAGTCATGTCATAGGCGGAGATGCTTTTCGCCACCGTGCCGGCGGCGGCCCCGACCCGGAAGAACCAGCGGACGACCTCCTGACCCGCGCCAATTTCAGCGAACGTGCCATACCAGCGCGGATCGAGGTTGATGCGCAGGGCCTTCTGGTGGGTATCGAGTTCTTCGGCGCTCATGGGGGGTACGCTGGATGTAAGGCTGCTTCTCCGCAAGTTCCAGCAACAATTGGGCCAGCGGAATCAAGGCAGCTGGCAAGGATGGTTCACAACTAGCCCCGGGCCGCGTATCCGGTTTCCTCGATGACCTCTGCCAGGCCTTGATCGACCTTCAGTTTTTGATCGGGAGTGAGCTCGTATCTGCCCCCTCGCACTTCGCGATTTCTGGCGAAATAGGCCTCGATCGCCGGACGCACCTCATTAAATCCGCCCAGCTCAAGCTCTCGATAGATCCGCTCCATTTCCCCGATCGGATCACGCACGAGATCCTCGAAGCGGACATCGCTGAAATGTCCCGCCGGCACCAGCGGTCGGGCTTCGCGCAGGCGCTCATGCATTTTCCGGTAGTTCTCGATCAGCGGGTCCTCGACGTTCCAGTCACCGATCAGCTCCAGACTGAGCATGCGGGTCAGGTTGTTCCACATCTTCAGCGTTGAAGAGAACACCACCCTCGGATCGCGGACGATGTTCACGAACTTCGCCTCGGGAAACATCGACACGAGAGTCTTCACGCGGGCCGTGTGGGGAGGAGATTTCAGGACCAGGGGCTTGCCGTGGCGGTAATCCAGTTCTCGCAGATAACGCAGAAAGACCTGCTTCCAACGGTCGAGCTTTGCGGGCGGGAGATCCAGAAGATCAAGGTAGGCCACCTTTTCCTGGGTCCTGCTTGGAAACATCGAAGCCTGATAGATCGATCCGGCCCCGAGGCAGGAAAGGCCAATCTCATCTTCGCCGGGAGATGAAAGAGTGACCGTCATGTCGTCCTGAGCCCGCTTGATGGGAAAGAAGCGACTGGTCAGGCGAGTCATCAGGGTCTCGGTGAGAAGAAAATGATGCGGGAAGGAACACTCGTAGAACGTCGGGCAGGCAAAGCGCTGATCGAGTGCCAGCAACTCGTGGAGCAGGGTCGTGCCGGTCCTCCAATGGCCAAGCACGAACAGGGGCGCCCCCGTCATCGGCCGACGCTCGATTCTCCGGGAAAAGCAGAGTCTGCTGATCCAATGCAGCACGCTGCCCAACGCAGTGAGCAGGCAGATCAAGGGGACCGACAGCCAGCAGCGCCAGTGAACCCGCGACCAATTCCGAAACACCTCGGTGGTCCAGACCTTGAAAAGGCTCCCGGCATGGAAATACGGGGCATCAAACAGAGCCTGACGCTCCCGCCAGCGCTCGCGGAACGAGGCTTTCTGCGCCGGAGGTTGATTCGGTTCTGGGGTCGCCACGTGGTTCGCCGATGAATCTGCGGCGGTGATTCCTTCGCTTCAAGCGCAGTCTTTCGCCTGCCGAAGCATGGGATCCACTGGAAGCCGACTGTCAGATAAAAGAGCGGCCGCCTTCCCAAGCGGCCGCTCTTCCAAGCGGACTAACAGAATCTCAGCGGTCTTCAGGGATGGCTGAGGCGGAAGTAGCGACTGGGGCCGCTCGGGACAATGGTGCAGGTGTTTTCCTGTCCGACCGTGCTGATCTGGAGGGTGGAAGGCGTCCAGATCTTGAGGTCGGCGCTTTCCTGCAGGGTCCAGCCGGCGGCATTGGAGGGCCAGCGGAGCAGCAGTTGGTTGGTCCCTGGAGCGGCGGGAGCCAGGGCGAGGGCCGGGATCCCCAGAAAGGTCGCCACCAAGGTGCGTGAGCTGTTGGAGATGAAGGTATGGTCAGGGGTCGTGGCGACGAGCGTTCCATTCTCCGTCCAGCCGGTGAACACAAAGCCGGAGTTCACCACGGCGGAAAGCGTGACGGGTGAACCAGGAAGATAGTCGCCACCGCCGCTGACGGTGCCGCCGAGGTCGCTCGAAGCCGAGGCGGTGATCGTCACCGGGGCCGCGAAGTTCGCGACGAGTGCGACATTTCCGGCGGCCGCGAAGGCGAAGTTCGGATCGGCACTGACCACGGCTCCGTTCTGCGTCCAGTTCACGAAGGCATAGCCGGGGCGGGCGGAAGCGGTCACCGTGACCTCGTTCTCGACTTCGTATTCGCCATCGCCACCGATGTCACCGGAGTCGGGCGGAGAGCACGAGGCATTCACCACGACCAGGTTCGGATTGACGAAATGGGCGACCAGCGTGCGGTTGCGCGAAACCTTGAACGCGTAGGTGGCATCCGAGCTGACCACGGTGCCGTTCTCGGTCCAGTTCGCGAAGACATATCCGGCTGCTGGGACGGCCTTTGCCTTGGCGGTCTCGTTGCTTTTGTAGGTGAGGCTGTCCATTTCCGTGGTGCCGCCGATCTCCGGTGAGGAGCTGGTGGTGATTTCGAAGGCCTCGATGAACTTCGCGCTCAAGGTGCGGTTCGCAGTCACGGTGAAGATATAACTCGGCGAGGTGCTGACCGTGGTGGCGCCTTCCATCCATTTCGAGAACACATAGCCAGGATTCGCAGTGGCGGTGAGGGTCGCGCTGTCACCCGAGGCGTAGCTTCCGGTTCCTGAAACGGTGCCTCCCAACGAGGGGCTCGCGCTGGCGTTGATCGTCTGTTGGACGCCTGCGAGGATGAAGTTGGCGACGTAGGTTTTCGCGGCGCCGACGTTGAAGGTGTAGCTCGGCGAGGTGCTCACCTGGTTGTTGCCGGTGGTCCATTTCGTGAAGATGTAACCGGGGTTGGCAGTGGCCACGAGGGTCGCGCTGGACCCACTGAGATAGCTGCCGGCTCCGGTTGTGGTGCCGCCGATGGAGGGA
>JAIXVN010000161.1 GCA_027483005.1 Verrucomicrobiaceae bacterium | reverse complement strand
GCCCGATCAAGCTGAAGGTTTTGCCAGGACGGGCCATTGAGTGAAGCAAGGCAGAGTGAGTGGGAATCATGAGACTAGGGATTTCAAAAAGTGAGGTGAGTCAGAGGGCTCGGTTCACGGCGTCTGGACCGGGGCGGCTCCAACACGCAGGCGCAGGAAGCGCTTGCCGCCGGCACCTGCAGGCACGCTGGCCTTGACGGTTTCCAGGGCTCCCTGGGTGGAGGTGATCTGCTGGCTCACCGTTTCCGTGCTCCAGCTGCCGGCTTCGAGGGTGTCGCTCCACTCGATCTGATAGGTCACGCCGTTGTCCTTCGCCGCCGTGCTGCGGGTATAGGTGTATTCCAGGTTTACGCCGTTGAGGGCGAGGACGGCGGGCATGACGCCGGATGAGTTGGGAGCGGTGCCGAGGGCATATTCCAGCAGGTTGTTCAGGCCATCGCCGTCCGGGTCGGCGGAGTCCGCGGCGGAGTTTGCCGAGGCATAGCTGCCGAAGTTGGCGAAGCGCCAGAGTTCCTGGTGGGTGTGGGTTTCCACAGCGGTGACCGTGCCATTCAGCGCGATGGTCTGCGTGGCCGATCCGATGCTGGTCAGCGTGAGATTCCCGGAAACAGATCCGACGATCGCGTCGGAGGCGAGACGGACATGGATCGTGGCGGGGAGAGGGACCTCCACTCCGATATTGGAAGGACCACCCGTGGCGCCCTCTTCCGAGCTACCCCACGTGACGACCGTTCCATCATTTTTCACCGCCGCATAGGCTCCTCCGTTGGAATAGATGGCGATGACACCTGAGCTCAGCTGGGCTGCGACGGATGAAGAATACCCACCAAAATCTGGATTTCCCCAAGAGACCACCGATCCGTCGGTTTTCAAGGCGGCGAAAGATTCCGCATTGGAATAAACAGCGGCTACGCCGGATGCAAGGCTGGACGCGACACCAGTCGAATCCCCGCCATATTGCCCATCGCCCCAGGTGACCACCGAGCCGTCGCTCTTCAACGCGGCAAAGGCTCTGCGACTGGACGAAATGGCGGTGACGCCCGACGTGAGTCTGGCCGCCACGCTGGAAGAATCCCCACCAGTATAGGCATAGCCCCAGGTCACCACGGAACCATCGTCCTTCAAGGCGGCGAATGCATAATCACTGGAGTAGATCCTGGAAACGCCGGAGGCCAGCGCGACCGTCACGTTGGCGAGTGAATTAGCAAGTTGGTCAATCACGTCGGGGCTGCCCCCGTGATAGATACCTCCCCAGGTGACCACGGAGCCGTCATTCTTCAGAGCGGCAAAGGCCCCCATGGATCCTTGCACCATCCGGACTCCCGATGTCAATTTTGCGGCCACGGCAGACGAGTTGCCCCCTAGCTCCGCATCTCCCCAGGTGACCACCGAACCGTTGCTCTTCACCGCAGCAAAGGCGTTGTCATTGGAATAAACGGCAGTCACCCCGGAAGTCAGTTGCGCGGCCACGCTGGAAGAATTTCCTCCATCCGCATCGCCCCAGGTCACCACCGATCCATCGTTCTTGAGTGCGGCAAACGAAGAAAAATTGGCCCGGATGGCGGTGACTCCCGATGTCAGTTGATTCGCGACTGCGGATGAATCGCCTCCATTGTTATTCATTCCCCAGGTGACCACCGAGCCGTCGCTTTTCAACGCAGCATAGGCATATGAAGTGGAATACACCTCGACGACTCCGGAATCCACGTGCCCCACGGCAGGGATCTCACCGCCTTCGGAAGCATCAAAGACCGAGAAGTTCCCACCCGTTTCCAACGATCCCCAAGTGACCACCGAACCGTCGTTTTTCAGGGCGGCGAAAGACGAACTGTTGGAATAGATCGCGGAGACATCAGAATCCAGCTGGTCTGCGACGGAAGACGAATCGCCTCCTCCATACTCATCCCCCCAGGTGACCACCGAGCCGTCGCTTTTCAACGCGGCGAACGCAGAGGAATTCGGAAACTGCCTGCTGGAACCCATCCCCCAGATGACTCCCGTGGCGGTGTTGAAATCGCCATCATAGACACTCTGGATGGTGCCCGCAGGTCGGCGGACGGTGAGGCTCGAGGAAAAGGTGCTGCCGTCGGTCGAGATCTCGTAGCCTGCGGGGGCGGTGATGGTGACCGGGCCGGTGTAGCCGCTTTGCTTGATGCCGAGAGTTTGGCTGGCGGAAGCGCTGCCTTGGCTGGTGACGAAAGCGCCAGGAGTGACTTCGATGACGAAGGTCTGCTCGCTCGAAGCCAGCCCGGCGCTGTCGGTGGCGATCGCGCTCACCGTCGTGCGGCCGAAGGCATTGGCGGCCGGCGTGAAGGTCAGGGTTCCATCGGCGGAGATCGCAGGTTGGGTGCTGAAGAGCGCGTTGTTGTCGTTGGTGCAGGACAGGCTGACCGTCTGTCCGACATCGCCGATGCCGGCACTGATGTCGGTCGCGAAGGCGGCTTCGCTTCGGGATCCGCTGTTCCTGGCGACCGTGAGGGCGCTGGCAGACAAGGCAAAGGCTGGCACACCATTGTATCCGAACTGCACCTCCGCGATCTGCATCATCGTGGTGGATGGCGAGTTTTTCACCGTTGGAAACACCACCAGATAGGAAGCGTATGGTGTGCTGTTGGTGAAGGTCACGGTGTGCGGCCCGGCATATCGGGTCGCGGGCAAGGTCAGGGTGCCGCTGCCGAGCAGGGTGCCGTTGGCGGCGACGTTCAGGGTGCCGCTGCGGGCGGTGACCGCCGTGGCGAACCCGTAAACCTGATAGGTCAACGGATCGCGCTCGGAGAAGTCATTGGCGGTCCAGAATCTCAGGCGGTTGACGCGTGCCGGACCGGCCTGCGGGCTGACGATGAGGCCGGCGCCTGTATTGCGGAAAAGCAGATACTTGGTGTCCAGACGGTCGTCGATGGCCTGGTCCGGACCCTCGTTGGCGAGCCAGTTGGTGCCGGGGTTGTTGCTGCCGATGCTGCCGAAGGTGAAGGTGCCGCCGGAAAGCTGGCCACCACGCGCGCCGGCCATCGCCACGGCATGAGGAGGGTTGATGCCTTGGGAGAGCTGCACCTCCGAAATCTGCGTGATGTTGTTGCCAGTCGTGCTGCGCACCGTAGGGAACGCCACGATGTAGCTGGCATAGGGCGTCGTATTGGCGAACTGCACCACGGTGGGGCCGGTCGTGCGATTGTCCGGCAGCGTGATCGTTCCGGAAGCCAGCAGCGTGAGTCCGGACAAGGGGAGATTCGCGCCCGCCGCGCCGCTCAGCACCGTGGGTGAGCCGTAGATGACATAACTCGCGGGATCACGCTCCGGGGAATCATTCGCTGTGGAGAGCAAGAGGCGGTTGAAGGCCAGGGTCGCGTTGGTGGGGCTGAGAATCAGGCCGGCGTTGTTGTTGCGGAAGGCGAGGAACTTGCTTCCGGTGTTGTTGTCCACCGCCTTGTCCGGGGATTCCGCGGAAGGCCAGTGGGTGTTGACCGTGCCAAGGGTGAAATTGCCGCCATTGACCCACCCCCCAAGCACCTGGCTGGTCGGGGTGTTGTAAGTGGCCGGGCTGTAGGTCGGCGTGTAGGTGTAGGTCAGGGTCACCGTGGCCACCAAGGTGCTGGAAATGCTGCTGAGGCCGTTGTGATCCACGTTGGCAATGGGAGTGGTGCCGCCCAATGACAGATTGAAATTCGAGGCACCGGTCACGCCCGCAAGCCAGGCCTGGTTGTAGGTGCGGGGTGAATCCGGGACCGGGCAGGTGATCAGCTTGCTGATCACGACAGGCGAGGAAGTGACGACCGCACCGGGTGCGGCACCAGCACCACCGCTACCGCTCAGTCCACTGTTCACTTCGGCATTCAGATAGCATCCTGCGGCAATGGCCGCCGAGAAGCCGCCTCCGCCGGTGGAGGATGGACTCACTGTGGCGCTGGTCGTCAGCGTGGCGTCCCATTTGACCGAGAACGAGGTGAGTGTGCCGAGAGATGAATCGAATGGAGTGAAGCCGGACCCGACAAGACCTTCCGGACCAACGACGGTCAGCGTGCCCGTTCCGCTGCCGGTCTTGGTGACGGAGAAGGCTCTGGATTGGGTGACTTCCTCGCCTTGTAGGTGCAGGACTGGAAGTGCCACCATGGCGGCAAGTGCAATCAAGCGGCGGGTGCGTAGCGGACGGACCAAGGCCCGAGCGGCGAAAGGAGATGAAATGTAGGAATGCATGTGGCTGCTGGGAGCGGAAGGTTTCTTGCGAAGTCGAGGGAGCACCTCCAAAGAAGCGCCGGGCTGAATCTATCGCACTGGACTCACAGTCCCTCCCCAATTCCCGACAACACTCAGCAGGTGAAATTAGGTGAAACGTGCTCCGCGTCTTCTACTGCTCTTCATCTCGATGAAAGTGGATCCCGCCAGACGAGCCGCCATTCCAGATGGGCTTCGCAACGGTTCGTTTGGAGAACAGGGAAGCGCTCAAGCCGGGTTGGGCGACTTCATTGCCAGGATGAATGTCAGGCCGGCGAGCCCCGCGATTTCCCGATCATCCTCAAGGGCAGGGATCCTTGGAAGCCGCTCATGGACTTCGTTCTCAAGATGGCCGACGAGGGCGCCCTCGACCCGAGGAGGCCGCCAACAACCTGGAGCGCCGCGCCATGCAACAATTCAAGCTCCGGGGCCAGCCCCTGCCGAAGCGCAGCGTCTTGCCGGGAAACGCAGGTTCGGGAGGGTGTTAGCCTTGTCTGGCCGGTTTTCAAAGAGTCAGGGCCTGGAGATCGGGAAGAGGCCACCTCGACCCGATGCCTTGAACCTTGCCAACTTACGGCTCGACGGGGTGCCCGGCGGACTCGAGGGCGAGGGCGGCGGCGCCGATCATGCCGGCTTCGTTTCCGAAGCGGGCGGGGAGGATCATGAGGTGGTCCTTGAAGGGGCCGGAAAGTTGGGCGTGGAGGTAGCGGGTGAAGGGGGCGAAGAGCACTTCACCGGCACGGGCGACACCCCCGCCAAGGATGATGGCTTCGGGATTCAGGAGCCAGCAGCAGTTCATGACGGCGCAGGCGAGCTTTTCACCGATGCCGTCCCAGAGCTTGAGGGCGATGGGATCCCCGCCGTTGGCCGCGCTGGCGAGGGCGGCGGGGGTGCATTCGTCGGCCGCCTTGTGGATACCGGCTTCGTGGTAGGCTTGGGACGCGCTGGCCGTGATCTCGTTGTTGCCGATGTAGTCCTCGAGGGCTCCGAGATTGCCGTAATGACCGGCGCGGCCCTGGTAGTCGATGGACGTCTGACCGATCTCCCCTGCTCCATGGCGGGCTCCGCGGATCATCTGGCCGTTGGCGATGATGCCGCCGCCGACGCCGGTGCCGAGGGTGAGGCAGACGAGGTGGTTGAGTCCCCGACCGGAGCCGCGTTTCCACTCGGCGTAAGCCATGCAGTTGGCGTCGTTTTCGATCACGGCGGGCAGGCCGGTCTTTTCCTCCAGTCTGGCCTTCAGCGGGATCTCCACCCAGCCACGGACATTGGTGAGATTGTAAACGATGCCTTTTTCGAAATTCACGAAGCCGGGCATGCCCACCCCGATGGCCGCGATCTGGGTGTGCCGGGAACGGAGGTCCTCGATGACCCGGACGATGGCGTCAATGAGTTCGTCCGGACCCTCAAAGTCCTGGGTCGCGATCGGCGGCGCGTGATCGATCACATTTCCACGGAAAACGACGCCGACTTTCACGGAGGTCCCTCCGAAATCGACACCGATGGCAAGCGGGGTATCAGACATGCGCGGAGACTGCCCGCACCTGCGGAGATTCGCACGCCTTTTTCAGGCAAACACCCGCGCCGCCACCAATCGGAGTCCATCCAGCGTAAGATCGTGGTCCACGGCCTGGATCTCGGGGACTCCGCGTGCGATGAGGGCGGCGTCGCCTCCGGTGGCGATGATGTAGGGCGTTCCCGGGAGCTCGGCGGTGAGCTTGGCGAGAATTTCCCTGACCATCCCCCGGTAGCCAAAGACCGCCCCGGCCTGCATGGCATGGATGGTGGATTTCCCGATGGCGGATGCGGGCTCGACGAGATCGAACTCCGGCAGCAAGGCGGTGCGGCGGCTGAGGTAGCCGCTCATCGATCCCAGTCCCGGCGCGATGACCCCTCCCGCGTAGGCAGGGACGCTTGTCACGACGTCAAAGGTCACGGCGGTGCCGAAGTCGATTACAATGGCTGGCGAGCCGTGACGGTGAAGGACGCCCACCGCATTGGCGAGCCGGTCGGCTCCGATCTGTTCCGGAATCGGGTAGTCGATGCCGATCCCCAGCGGGCTCCCGGCTCCGAGTCGGTGGACGGGGCCGGTTTTTTCAAGAAATGACGAGAGGATGGCGGATTTGGCGGGGACGACCGAGCCGATGAGTGAGGCCTTGAAATCCAGCGGGCCGAGCAGCTCGGAGAGGGATTCTTCGGTCACGTCAGGCGTCGGGATCACGCCACGCCAGTCAAGGAGCCCGGAGTGGTCACCCAGGGCGAACTTCGTGCGGGTGTTGGAGTTGTCGACAAGCAGCCAGGACATCTGTCACCAGGAATTTGAATTGAGGATCTTGCTTTCGCCCGACTCCATGACAGGCGGGCCGGAACCGGACCGGACCCACAAGCCACCGTCATTCAGCTTCAGCCTCAATGGTCCGTTGAAATCGCGTGCATCCAGCCAGAAGCGGAACCACAGGTCGGTGATGCCCTTTCCATTCTCACCGGACAATCTGGTGTCGGCCGGTTCCAAAAGTCGCCCATCGGCGCTTTCGAGGTGAACCCGCTTTTCAAGCTCGTGATGATCGCCCTTGAGGAAAACATCGACCCAGTAGTTTGAATGATCCCGTATCACACGGACCTGCTGGATCTTGAAGCGGGCAGCCGGATCCGATTTCCATTCGTAGGGTCGGCACCACGACCAAACGGCGAAAGCCGAAACCAGGACCAGGGCGACGGTGAGGATGCGGGTGAGCGGTCGCACGGTTGCGACGGGAGCGGGAAGCGACCTCCGATGCAAACGAAAAGGGCGGCCCGCTTGCGCAGGCCGCCCCTGGGGAGGGAATGCTGGGAGGAGACACATCAGTGCTCGTAGCCGCCTTCGCCGTGCTCGGCGAGGTCAAGGCCAGACTCTTCAACTTCTTCGCTTGGGCGGAGACCGATCACAAGCTTGACCACAAGACCGATGATGGCGGTGGCAACCGTCGAAAGGACGATGGTGATGACCACCACCTTCAAGTGGTTCGTCAGGAGTGCACCGGATGCCTTGCCAGTCTCGAGGTTGAACATGGCTTGCATGCCGTTCACCTTGGCGTAGGCGTCGCTCACCAGGTTCGGATTGACTTTGCAGTTGGCGAAAATGGCCGTGAGGATCGCGCCAAGCGTGCCACCAACGCCGTGGATGCCGAAGGTGTCGAGGGAGTCGTCGTAACCGAGCTTCGACTTGACGACCGTGCAGAAGAAATAAGGAACCACGGCGGCGAGCACGCCCATGATGACCGCTGAGCTGGCAGTCACGAATCCTGCTCCGGGAGTGATCACCACGAGACCGGCCACGGCACCCGAGCAGAGACCAAGAACGCTGACCTTGCCCTTGAAGAGCCTCTCGATAAGGCCCCACGTGAAGGCGGCAACTGCGGCGGCAAGGGTGGTGGTCATGAAGGCCTGGGAAGCCAAGCCGTCAGCGGCAAGCGCCGAGCCGGCGTTGAATCCATACCAGCCGACCCAGAGCATTCCGGTGCCGACCATGCAAAGAACAAGGCTGTGAGGCTGCATCGGCACCTTGCCGAAACCGCGACGCTTTCCGAGGAGAAGGCAGAGCACCAGGGCGGACCAGCCTGAGGTCATGTGAACCACGGTTCCGCCAGCGAAGTCGATGCTTGGGATCTTCGCGCCGCCATTCCAGACGCCATTGAAGAGACCGTCGAAACCCCAAACCATGTGGGCCATCGGGAAGTAAACCGCGACCATCCAGATCGCGCAGAAGACCATGATGGCGGCAAACTTCATTCTCTCAGCGATGGCACCGATGATCAGGGCTGGCGTGATGATCGCAAACATCAGCTGATACATGGCAAACGTGCTGTGGGAGGGCCAGGCGGTGTAGTTGACGTTGGGAGCGCCTCCAACATCCTTGAGGAAGGCATACTTTCCGAAGTCACCGAAAATTCCGGCCCAGGTCGGAGCGCCCTCTGCAGGGTGCTCGCCAAAGACCATTGAGTAGCCGAAGAGGTACCACATGATCGACACCATCCCTGCCAGGCCCAGACACTGAGCCATGACGGAGAGAACGTTCTTGTGACGAACCAGGCCACCGTAGAAAAGAGCGAGACCGGGCAGCGTCATGAAAAGAACCAAAGCCGCACAGACCATGAGGAAACCGTTGTGCCCCGGACCAGGAAGCCCAGTCAGCGGCCCGGTCGGTGCCACGTTGTTGAAGTAGGCCAGCGTGTCCTTTGCCACGTCGGCAGGTGTGGGCTCGGCTGGAGCCTCAGCTGGCTCAGCCGGCGCTTCCGCAGCCGGTGCGGGAGCCGGGGCCTCCTGGGCGTATGCGGAATTGGCCAGTGGGATGGCCGCGAGCGCAATCGCAGCGGCCAGGACTGCCGACAATTTTCGGAAGTGTGTTCGAATCATGATGGTCAGGTTGGGTCGGATGGTTCGCCATTGACCGCGGGCTTCCATGGCCACGCAGCGGCATGCACCTAAAAGCAAGCGCCGTGCCAACATCAAATTGCTCTGATTTCCGCCCCCTCCATTTGGTTGGGAAACCCACTTCCGGCCGGAAAAATCCTCCGTTTCATTCTTGTCAAGAATCCGCCGCGCTCTCTAATCCCCAAGAGAGCAGACTGACCGCTGCTGAATCCCTGCTGGACAGAACCCTTAAGCAAGGTTAGAAACTTTCCGAAAGGTTCGTTCTCGCAGGCCTTCAGCACGCGGGATTTCGAGCTCGTGCTGCCTTTCCCCAAAGCCGTCATGCGGTCCGGTAAGGAAAAGCAGCAGCAACCAAACACAGAAACCATGATTCGCAACTACAGCAAAACCATTGGCGCCCTGGCCGCTGCCTCCGCCCTTGTGGCCGGCAATGCCTCGGCAGAAATCGAAGGTCAACTTCAACTCGGCTACAACACCGACTACATCTTCCGCGGTTTTGACCGTGGTCAGGACATGGTCGAGGCTGGTGCCGACATCTCCACTCAGTGGAACGGCATCGACCTCAGCGGCGGCCTCTGGTACGCCTCCGTTCAGGATGGTCACGTCGGCAACGCCGGCCCGGTCCAGCTTCCAGATGGCTACGATGAACTCGACATCTACGCCGAAGCCTCCAAGGACTTCGGATTCGCCACCGCATACGTTGGCTACATCCGTTACCAGTTCCTCGGCACCGACGTGCAGATCCTCGGCAATGATGTCCGTCTGATCGACGACTTCGCTGAGCTCTACGTCGGCCTCAGCCGTGAGCTCGTCTGGGGCATCAACGGCGCCGTGACCTATTACTGGGACGTGGAAGGCGACAACAATGGCTACAGCGAGCTCGCCCTCGACAAGACCTTCAAGCTCCATGAGTGCGTCGATCTTGTCACCGGTGCCCGCCTTGGCTATGCCTTCGAAGAAGGACAGATCCAGCACACCACCCTGAGCGTCGCCGTCAACGTCAAGGCTTCGGACAGCGTGACCGTCTCGCCCTACCTTGCCTATTCCTTCCAGGGTTCCGCCCTTGACAACGTTGACAGCAACCCGCTCGTCAACAAGTTCGGCATTCCAGCTCGGCTCTCCCCGCAGCGCGACCAGTTCTTCGGTGGCGTGAAGGTTGCCGTGAGCTTCTAAGCCCGGCGAATGCGACTTCCTTGAAGTTGCACCTCACCAACATTCTGGGGCGGTCGTGAAAGCGATCGCCCCTT
>JAIXVN010000168.1 GCA_027483005.1 Verrucomicrobiaceae bacterium | reverse complement strand
TCAACGATCCACCCCAGCACCGTGATGAAGGCCAGCACCAGGAGGGTTTGGAGCGAGGACTTGGCCACGATGACCAGGGGTGGAGATTCAAGCACCAGCGGCCGCACGCTTTTCGAGGGCGAGTTCAATGATCGCACCGGCCGCACGCTCGATGGCACCTCTTCCGCCCAGGACTTCCGGAATGCGGGACAGGTTGCGGCGCATCTCCTGGATCAGGCGGGGGTCATCGAGCAAGGCCGAAGCCTCCGCCACCAGCGACTCGACGGTGAAGGCTTCCTGAAGCAGCTCAGGGACAATCCGCTCATTGAGCAGAATGTTTGGCATGGCCACGAAGCGGGTCTTCACCAGCAACTTGGCCGCAAAGTAGGTCAACCGGCGGACACGGTAAAACGCCACCATCGGCACGCAGGCAAGAGCCGTTTCCAAGGTCGCAGTCCCGGAGGCCACCAGCGCAAGCCGGCAGCCCGCGACTCCGACTCCGGTCCAACCGTCACGGATCTCCACGAAGTCCTCCATGCCGGCATCCACCACCAGTTTCCGGATCGCGGGCTCCAGGTGCTTCGCCGCCACGGGCAGAAGGAAGCGCAGGGACGGTCGGGCCTGATGCAGGCGCCTGGCGGTCTCGATGAGGGTCGGCCCCAGGCTCTCGATCTCCTGAACCCTGCTCCCTGGAAGAAGGGCGACCGGACGTCGGTCCTCGCCCGAAACCGGCTCGTCCGAACCGGAAACCTCCGGGATCAGATCCAGCAAGGGATGACCGAACCACTCGGTCCGCGCTCCGCTTTCGCGAAAAATCTCCAGCTCCTTCGGGAAAGCAGGAATGATCAGGGCCGCCTCCTCGGCGATCCGCCGGGCCCGCCAACGACCCCAAAACCAGACCTGCGGCACGAAGTAGTGCACGAAGGGAATCCCTTCCCGCCGAAGCACCGCCACCAGCCGCTCGTTGAAGGCCTCGCCATCGACCAGGATGACCAGATCCGGCTTCTCCGCCTTCAGCATCTCCGCGAGCTGAACCCGGGCGCGGCGCATGTTCGGCCTGAACCTCAGGGACTCTTCCAGTCCCACGTAGCCCCACGACGCGCTGTCGCAAAGAATCCCCACACCAGCCGAACGCATGTGGTCGCCCCCGTATCCGGTCAGCTTCACCCCCGGGTGCAGCCGCGCCAGCATCCTCGCCAGATGGGCGGCCTGGTAGTCCCCGCTGACCTCGCCAGCCGACAGGAACAGCTTCAGCGCCCTCGTTTCCCCTGTCGTCTCCATTAGTTCGGGAAATCAATTTGGGCACGATCTTCCCAGCCCATCAAAGCAGGAAATGGGGGTGCGGGGATCAAGCGACGGCTCACTTCCAACAACCTACGGGACGAAACCTCCGGCGATCAAGTACAGGCGCGGGATTTGATCGAACCCCACCGATTTCGCCGCTTCTTCATTGGCATTTCACGGAACACCGCTGGAATGCCTCCATGCCCCGCGTCCTGCTTGTCGAAGACGAACCTGCCATTGCCGACACCCTGGTCTATGCCTTGGAAACCGAGCGCTTCGAGGTCACCCACGCCCTCACCGGCACACGCGCCCTGCAGGCCTTCGAGGAAAAATCCCACGATTTCGTCATCCTCGACATCGGCCTCCCCGACATCACCGGCCTCGATGTCTGCCGGAAACTCCGCGAGACCAGCAACGTCCCCGTCCTCTTCCTCACCGCACGCGATGGCGAGATCGACCGCATCCTCGGCCTCGAACTCGGCGGCGACGACTACGTGACCAAGCCCTTCTCCCCGCGGGAAATCGTCGCCCGCGTCCGCGCCATCCTGCGCCGCACCTCCGGAGCTCCCGCGGAAACACCCTCCGCTCCCAGCACTCCGGCCCTGTCATCTCCCTTCCACCACGACTCCTCGGCCATGCGCATCCACTGCCACGGCCTGCCGCTCGACCTCACCGCCCACGAGTACAAGCTCCTCCTCGTCCTTCTCGGCCAGCCCGGACGCGTCTTCACCCGCGACCAGCTCCTCGATCGCGCCTGGGAAGATCCCGGTGCCGTCACCGACCGGACCGTGGATGCCCACGTGAAATCGATTCGCGCCAAGCTGCGGGCCGTCCGCGAGGGAGCGGAGGATTTCATCGAAACCCGCCGCGGTCTCGGCTACCTGCTCACCCTCTGACCGCATGCGCCTCACCCGCGTCACCCTCGTCCTCATCGTCGTCATCATCGCGGCGGGATTCTATCAGCTCGCCGTCCATTTCCTCTCCGATGTCGAGCCCCAGACCTTCCAGGCCACCGAGGAGGTGATGGTCGATGCCGCCCACCTGCTCGCCGAACTGGTCGAGGACGACATGAAACACGACCCTCTCGACATCGAACGCCTGCGGGCGGTCTTCGACGGTGCCCACAACCGCAAGTTCGACGCCTGGATCTTTGATCATCACAAGGAGCACGTCGGCCTCGACGCCTACCTCACCGATGCCCGGGGAAAGGTCGTTTTCGACTCGGAACATGGGCGCCGGGAAGGAATGGACTATTCGCGGATGCGGGACGTGGCCCTTACGCTGCGCGGCGACTACGGGTCCCGCTGCACACGGGACGGCCCGGGAGACCTCTCCACTTCGGTGCTCTACATCTCGGCTCCAGTCGGGGACAAAGCCAACCCCTCAGGCGTCCTCACCGTCTTCAAACCCAAGGCCGACGCCCTGCCCATGGTCCACAAGCGGAAGGAAATCATCTACTGGGCCTGCGGACTCATCGGCAGCGGCATCCTTTTCCTGATCGTGGTCGTGTTCCTCTGGGTCTTTCACCCGCTCGGGAAAATCACCGCCTACGCCCGGGCCATCGAACGCGGCGAACGCCCCAAGCTCCCCGCCCTCGGCATTGGTCGCGAGGTCAACTCCCTCGCCCACGCCCTCGAATCGATGCGCGAGGCCCTCGAAGGCCGCCGCTATGCCGAGCACTACATCCAGACCCTCACCCACGAGATGAAAAGCCCCCTCGCCGCCATCCGCGGTGCGGCGGAACTGCTCGATGAGGACATGCCCACGGAAACCCGAAAGCGCTTCCTCGAAAACATCCGTGCCGAAACCTACCGCACCGAGCGCCTGATCAACCGCCTCCTCGAACTCGCCGCCATCGAGAGCAAGGCCAGGCTCGAATCCGCTGAGGAGCTCGACCTCCGCGCCGTCGTCAGCCGCGCCATCGACCAGGCCGCCCCACTCGCCGAGCTCGCCCGCGTCCGACTCGCCTTTTCTCCCCACGAGACTGAAGCCAGCGTGCGCGGAGATGCCTTCATCCTCCGTGCCGCCATCACCAACCTCCTGGAAAACGCCATCGATTTCTCCCCGATCGGCGCGACCATCGAGATCACGCTCGACCAGGCCGATGACTGGATTTCCCTGACCATCCGCGACCACGGTTCCGGCATTCCGGACTACGCCCAGCAACGCATCTTCGAGCGCTTCTACTCCCTCCGCCACCACACCTCTGGACGCAAGGGCACCGGCCTCGGACTCACCCTCGTGAAGGAAGCCGCCGACGTCCACGGCGGCACGATCCAGCTCGAACCCGCGAAAGGAGGAGGTACGGTGGCGATCCTGAGGCTTCCGTTCATCCGCTGATCGGGACGATCCCATTCAATCGGAAAGCAAGATCGCGCAGATTTCCCCGTATTTGCGGGATCTATTCATGATGGTTTCCTCCCCAAAGTTTTCCCTGCTGGCGCTGCCTTTCGCGGCAGCCTGCCTGATGTCCGGCCCGCTCGAGGCCGCGGAAAAGCTCGCCTACAACCGCGACATCCGGCCGATCCTCTCCGACAAGTGCTTCCAATGCCACGGACCGGATTCGGCCAATCGCAAGGGCGACCTCCGGCTCGATGTTCGCGAGGAAGCGATCAAGGCCTCCGCCTTCGTCCCCGGAAAGCCGAAGGAAAGCGAACTCGTCATCCGGCTCCACGAAACCGACCCCAAGGAGGTCATGCCGCCGCCGAAGTCGCCTCGCCAGCTCACCCCGGCGGAGCGTCTGACCCTGGAGCGATGGATCGAGGAAGGCGCGGAGTATCAACCGCTCTGGTCCTTCACTCCCCTCCCCGCCTCGGTGCCCGTGCCGGAGACCCAGCAAGCCTCATGGAGCAAAAACGAAATCGATCGCTTCGTCGCCGCTCGGCTCGATCTTGAAAAACTCCAGCCCGCCCCTCCTGCCGAGCCCGAACGCTGGCTGCGCCGGATCAGCTTCGATCTAACAGGCCTGCCACCCGAGCAGAAGGATCTCGACGCCTTTCTCGCCGACAAGTCACCCGACGCCCGCGAACGCGCCGTGGATCGGCTCCTCGCCTCGCCCCGCTATGGCGAGAAAATGGCGGTCGATTGGCTCGACGTCGCCCGCTATGCCGATTCCTTCGGCTACCAGTCCGACCTTGATACCAACGCCTGGCCCTATCGCGACTGGGTCATCAGCGCCCTCAACCAGAACCTGCCCTGGGACCAGTTCATCACCTGGCAGCTCGCCGGTGACCTGCTGCCAAATCCCACTCGCGAGCAGCTCATCGCCACCGCTTTCAACCGGATCCACCGCAAGACCCAGGAAGGTGGCAGCGTCGAGGCCGAGTTTCGCCAGGAAGGCATCGCCGACCGCGTCCACACCGTCGGCACCGCCTTCAT
>JAIXVN010000410.1 GCA_027483005.1 Verrucomicrobiaceae bacterium | reverse complement strand
TGAAGGACGGCGGCCAGCGGCAGGCGTTCGTGCGGTTCGTCCTCGAGCATGCGGTCGAACACCGGCGACGGATAGGCGGTCGGTTCGATGCCGGAAACGTCGAGCTGGGAGATCGTTTCCACGTAGCCGAGGATGGCGTCGAGCTGGCCTTGGAACTCCGCGACCTCGGCCTCGTTGAGTTCGAGGCGGGCGAGGTTTGCCACGTAGCGGACATCGATGTGGGGTTTCGACATGGGCGGAAGACTCAAGAGACGGGCCGAGGCTGGCAAGACTCAACCGCCGAGAGAAGAGATTGCGCCAACGGCAGGCAGGTCGCTAGGTTGGGCCCATGCAACCGCTGCGACGCCTTTTCCCGCTTCTGCTTCTGACACTTTCCCAAGCATGGGCCGGATCGCCGGGGGAGGCCTCGCAGATCCAGAAGGAATTCACTCTCGCGAATGAAACCTGGGAGTTGAAACTCAAGGTGGCCACGTCCGAGGAGGCTCAGCGGGAACTGTGGAAGCAGCGGCCGAACCTCAGCGATTACGCAAAACGGATGTGGGGCTGCCTGAAGCCCTCGCTCGCCGAGGAATGGTCGCTGGAGCCCGCCTCGTGGCTGATCCGGGTGGCTCCCTCCGTCGTCGAGACCAAGGATGACGGCACGACGGTCCAGGGCATGAAGGAGGCGGTGGAGGCCATCCGCAAGTCGGTCGAGGGCGTCCACCTGCTGAGTCCGAAGCTGTCGCCGATCTGCCTGGCCCTCTCGGCGGGAGGCGATCCGCAGTCGCTGGCCCTGTTGGAGAAAATCGACGCGAAGAATCCGGATCCGAAAGTCCAGGGCGTGGCCGCGCTGGGGCAGGCCATTGTTTTGAAGGGACTGGGAGATGAGGCCGATGTCATCCGCAAGCGGCTCACGCTCCTGCGCAAGGCGATCATCAACAGCGCCAGCGAGGAAATCGGGGGGATCTCGGTCTCCAGCATTGCCGAAGACGAGCTCTACATCATCCGCTACCTCACCAAGGGCCGTGTGGCACCGGAGTTGGAGGGCGTGGACTCGGGAAATCGCCCGATGAAGCTCTCGAATTTCAAGGGCAAGGTCGTCGTCCTGCTTTTCTGGGGCAGCAAGATGCCGGAGGCGGAGCGCCCGCTGGAGTTCTGCGCCTCGCTGGAGCAGAAGTTCGCGGGGAAGCCGTTCGCGCTGGTGGGGGTGAACAACGACCCGGTGCCGACCCTGCGCGAGATGCAGGTGCGGGATGCAGGTCGCATCGCCTGGCCGAACTTTTCCGATCCAGGCGGTCAAGTGGCGCAGCAGTTCCGGATCGGGGCTCGTCCGGTCATGTATGTGCTGGATGGAGAGCGGAAGATTCATTTCTTCGGGGCACCGGGCTCGTTTGTCGAACTGACCGTCTCGGCACTCCTCGCGGAAAAAAAGTCCCCTGCGCCGGGAAATTAGACCTCGGGATTTGATGGGCGGAGGCAGCAAGGATGGGTTAGGGTTCCGACCATGAAGGAACTCAAGGACGGCATCCGCTCACTGGTCCGGATTGATTTCGGAGGACGGGTGCACAAGCGTTTCCGAGGCACCGGGGCCGATCAGCGCTACGCCACCGAGGTCGACGTCCTGAAAGTCCTCGAACAACGGGGCTGCCCCTACGTTCCCCGTCTGCTGGAGGAGCATCCCGGGGAGAACTACTTCGTTTCGAGCAACTGCGGCCAGACCGCGAGCCAGATTTCGAAATCCAGGTCCGACGAGCTCTTCGCCGAGCTCGAACGCGACTACGGCGTCCGCCACCTCGATGCCGAACCGCGCAATGTCACCTACTCCCCCACCCTCGGTCGCTTCTGCCTGATCGACTTCGAGCTCGCGGAGATCCTTCCGGACCCGAAGGGCTGAGTGGTCGGGTCGGTTTGTCATGGGCTGACCAGCACCCGGTAGAAGCGCGAGCGGGTGACGGCACCGCCGACGTCGGTCAGGGTCAACACCGAGTCGGTGCCTGGAACTGCGGGCCCGATGTTGATCCATGGCCCCTGGAGGGACTCCGCGCGCTGGAGCTGGAAAGCATGGCCAGCGTGACCGGCCACGGAGAGGCTGAAGTTGCTTCCGCTCTTTTGGGCGGAAAGGACCCTCCGCTCGCGGTTCTCGATCACGACGCCGCTGTTGATGAAATTCGCCGGCAGCGGGCTGGCGCTGGTGAGCAGGTCCAGGATGCCGCTGTTCGAGAAGGCCCCGGTGCAAAGGATGCTCGCGCCACCAGTGACACGCAGGGTGCCGGAGTTTCTGATCGGGCCATTGATGTTCAGGGTGCCGCTGGTCACGGAAGCGGTTCCGGAATTGTTGAACTCGCCCTGCAGGACACCACCCGTGCTGATGAACGATGCGTCGTCTGCCACGTTGATGCTCTCGACGCTGATGGTTCCACCATCCAACGACAAGGTGCCTCCGCTCCGCACATCGAGCGACGAGGTATTGGTGATCGAGCCACCTGTCAGAAGGGCGAGTGTCCCGCCTTCCACCGTGGTGGTGCCCCGGTGCGTGGAGGTGCCCGCGAGGTTCCAGACGCCCGCACCGGTCTTCACGAGGTTGGTGGTGGCTCCGCTGACCTGCTCGTCGATGGTTCCGGCGAAGGTGGCATCGGTTCCCCTTCCCCCGATGCGGTAGGTCAGCGTGCGGGCAGACGTGGCGCCTCCACGCAGCCTCGACCCGGAGGCCCCGCTCAAGGCTCCGATCGGGATCGTGGTGCCTGCGCCTGAGTTCGTGATGCCGCTCATGTAGAAGTAAGTGCCTGCCGCGAGGTTCACCGAGGCGTTCGGGAGCCCGGGCCACGAGTAGGATGAAGCGATGCGGAAATCCCCGCTTCCGGTGGTGGTGACGTTGAGCTGGCCGCTGAAGGCGCTCCAGTCCCCGGTGATGTCGGCCCTGACGTAGTTGGTGCGATAGTCAAGGGTGCCCGCCCCCGTCACCGCTCCGCTGAAACCTCCTCGGGGTGGCACTTCCAGCCGCGCCGACCCGACGACATTCAGGTTGTTTGGAAACGTGCCGGCGTGGGTGGAGGTGCCTGCATTGAAGAGTCTGAGGACACCGCCGTTGAGGGTCACGGCCCCGCTGCCGAGCGCCCCGGCATTGGCGGTCGAGTTGCCAAGCTGCAGCGTTCCGCCCTCGATCACCGTGCCGCCACTGAAGCTGTTGGCGGCGCTCAGGGTGAGGCTGCCCGTGCCTGATTTCGTCAATCGGCCACTCCCCGCGATGGCGGCTCCGCTGAAGGTAAAGGCGCGGGAGGCATTGTTCACCAGGATGCTGCGTGGCGAAACACTCGCGGCGAGGGTGACAGCTCCCGACGTGGCGGAGTCCGTGAACGAGACCGCATCGGCATCGAAAAAGACCTCGTTCGACGTGCCATTGAGCCAGTTGGAAGTGGTGGCCACATCCCACAGGGTCTGGGCGCCGCTCCACGCCAGGACAACCGGTGAGCCCGTGACCACGAGGTTCAGGGCGTTCGGGGTGGTGGCGATTGAAAAGGACTGACGGGGAGTGTTGGTCAGATTGTGGGAAAAGGTCGCGGCGCTTGCGTTGAGGTTGCCGGTGGTGGTGATGAGTCCGTAGCTTCCTGCCCCGAGTGTGCCGTCCTTCATCGAAAGCTCGAGGCTGTGGGCACCTGTCAGCGTGGCATTTCCCGTCACCGAGATCCGGTCGTTCAGGCCTCCGGGCGAGGCTGAAAGTCGGGCCTTGAGCTGGACTGCCGTCGTGACCAGCGGTCCGGTGGTCAAAGGACCGACCGGCGCGAGGACACTTCCGCTGCTGGCCGTCACGGTGCCCGTGAGCGATCCGCCACCGCCGAAAGTGGCCCCGCTGGCCACCGTCACCGGGCTTTGGCCAAAGCTGCCGTTCAGGACGAGTTCGCCGGCACTGACTGCGGTCGATCCGGTGTGGGTGCTGGCACCGGTCAGGGTGAGGACGCCACTGCCGACCTTGGTCAGCCGTGCATTTCCCTGGAGCTTGCCGGCGAAGGTGGTGGAGGCATTGAGTGCGCCGACGGTGTAGTTAGGAGGTCCGGAGGAGCCACCATTGAGGACCGCATCTGCGGCCGCACTGGTGAGCGAGCCGATGTTGAAGGTGTTGCCGCCGCTGTTCGTCACAGGATTGAGGCTGTTGCCGCCGCCGAGTTCGAGCGTGGCCGCGCCGAAGCCGCTGAAGGATCCCCCGTTGAAAACCGTGCGGATGGCGGCGTTCGCGCCGGCCTGATTGATTCTCAGGATTCCGGCAAAGGCCGACCAGGAGCCCGTCAGCTCGAAGGTGTTTCCAGTCACCGTCTGGTTCACCAGCGTCAGGATTCCCTCCCCGGTGAGTGCTCCACTGAAGCGGATGTTTCTCCCCGTGTTGATGACCGGCTCGGCCCCGGCAGGCACCGAAATCGGTGCGGCCAGCGGCAGTTGGGTTCCATACCAGGCGTTGGTCAGAACGGAGTCCCCGAGCAGGCTGAGCGTGCCGGGCCCCACGCTGCCGGTGCTGTTCGCCGTGGTGCCCACCAACCCAAGCACCAGTGTCCCATCCTCAACCACCGTCCCCCCGGTGTGGGCGTGGTTGGAGCGAAGGGCCAGCGTTCCGCTTCCACGCTTCGTCAGGGCCATCGTTCCGGAGAATGTTCCACCGCCCAGCGTGTAGTTCTTCAGGGATGAGTCCACCACGACCCCGCCGGGCTGAAGCGTCCCGTTGAGAGCGATGGCAGGAGCCGCCGACCCGGTGTCGTCGAGACTCACGAAATCCCCGTCGTTGAAAGTCGTCGGAGCCCCGCCGCGTGACCACATCGGGCTCGTCCCATCCCAGGGATTCGTGCTGCCGTTTCCAACCCAGACAAGATCGCGGGGAACCGCCGTCGCACTGACCAGCAGATGGAAGCGCTGGGTCCAGGCGCTGCCGGCGGAATCCGTCACGGTGAAATCAAACCACGCGCGACCGGAGCCGTTGAGCGTGGGAGTGAATCGGGCAAGCTTTCCTCCCGTGCCGCTCTGGGTGCAGGAGCCGCCGCTGACATTGGAAATGACGAAGACCGGACCGCTGTTGAAGCCACTGGTGTATCGGTTCAGATCGATGTCCAGAAAGCTCGGGCTGGCGGTGGTGTTCCTCGGAAGGAAAGCATGTGGCTGAGCCTTGAAGTGAAGGTATTCCTCCAGATGGGTGTAGCCCGCAGGAGTGCCGGAAGGAAAAAAGGTGGAACCGCTGACAAACCCACCGCTGGAGGGAAAGACCGTGTTGTGGCTCGCGCCCCCCGCATTCATGCCGAGCGCACTTTCCCAGATGTCCGGCATGCCGTCCTTGTCGGTGTCGGCTGGGGAGGCCGCGGAGTTCAAGGTCGCGAAGGCTGACCCGATCCCCAGTTCCAGGGGATCACTGATGATGCCTCGTTGCTGGGACACCACGCGCGACACGCAAAGCTCGGTGAATTCATCGCGAAGCGTCCTCGCGGCATCATGTTCCATGCGCTCGGCTCCAGCCTGTGAAATGACCTTCTTGTAGGCGGTGAGCCGTGGATCCAGGGACACCGGGACCCCGATGGAGGTTCCTCCGCTGACCCCGTTCACCGTCTGGGGCCAGGCGGCAGCGGTCTGATCAAAGCTCGTCGAGGCCACCATGGCGTAGTTCGTCCGCGAGCTGTCGAGCACACGATTGGTGTTTCCGTCGAGAACGCTGTCATTCATGTGCAGCTTGAACTTGTTGGAGCCATCGGAATTCGTCCCGCCACCGTAGATGGCCTCACCCGTGGAGCTGCCGTGGATGAAGGTGGAACCGCGCACATTGACCCGATGAATGAAGCCGGTCCCTCCCGTCGGGCTCTCCGCCATGTTGAAGCCGTTGTTCCAACCAAAGGTCACGTTGTTCGCCCAGTCGAAGACCGACGGCGCGATGAGCTTGGGGTTCCGCGTGTGGTTGTTCGCCCATAAGGAGTGATGGGAGGTGGCATGATCAACGTCCCACAGACCACCCGCGGAATGTCCGCTGAGCCCCCAGGCATTCAGGCTCCACTGGAACGTGAAGTACTCCGGCGGCGTTCCGAACGAGGACAGGTTCTCGTCCGTGGAGAACATCACATCGCAATGATCGAGAATGATCCGCTGTGAACCGCTGATGTCGACCGCATCTCCGCCCGCAGCCTGCTTGCCGTAGCGCCAGCGGAGATGACGGAGGACGAGGTCATCTCCTGTTAGATTCATCGTGTTGTTCCAGAAACAAATGCCGTCTCCAGGAGCGGTTTGGCCGGCCACGGTGATCTTCGACTTCGAAATCGAAAGCCCCCCTCCACTGCCGCTCGGCAGGCGGATGTGGCCGCTGACGGCGAAGACAATCGTCCGGCCCGCCAGGGGAGCCGTCGTCACCGCGTCAGCAAACGAACCTGCTCCGGAGGCATTGCGGTTCGTCACGATGTAAACATCCCCGCCACGCCCGCCGGTAGCCGTCGAGCCGAAGCCCTCCGCGCCTGGAAAGGACGGAATCTGGGCACCGATCGAAGCGCTGAGCAGGATCAGGATCGAGGAGATCTGGGAAGGACGGAGGTTCATGGTCTGGAGAATCGCAGCCTTACAAAACGTCGCCCGCTAGCGCTGGCAAGACTGGCCTCGACCACCAGAGTGGTTCCGTTGCCGGAGAGGACTTGCTCGCTCACGCCAGCGGCACTCCAGGAATTGGCAGCCAGGGTGTCGCTCAACTCGACGACGAAGCCGACTCCGCCGGCAAGACCATCGAGGCTGACGCTGCGCAATCATTCAATGAATACCCTGCTTCTCGTCAACACCGGATCCCTGCGCGTCGATCCCGCTGGATTCTGCAGGTGAAGTGCTTCGCCCGACGCTCGTCGAAGAACCCTTCACTGTGCGATCACAATCCCTCTTGATGCACTGCTTCCCCGCGATCTCGTGGGCAGCAAGGGGCAGGGAACAGAGGCGGTGCTTTCTCGCAACCGTGAAGGCCCACTCACCCCGGCCCATCGATCTGCGCCTACCTTCAACAACTCCTCCTGATTGAACGACGACCCGGAGATCGGCTGCCACGCTCCACGAAAAACGGCCGCCTCGTGAAAGGCGGCCGTTGGGGGGGTAGGGAGTAGGGTAGGCAGTGTCAGACCCGGGGAATTTCAGGGAGTCGGGACTTCGGAGATCGTCTTGAGCACGCGGCTGGCGATCTGGTAGGGATCGCCCTGCGAGTTCGGACGGCGGTCTTCGAGGTAGCCCTTGTAGCCGTTGTTGGCAAAGCTGTGCGGGACGCGGATGGATGCGCCACGGTCGGCGATGCCGTAGGAGAACTTGTCGATCGCCTGGGTCTCGTGGAGACCGGTGAGGCGCAGGTGGTTGTCCGGACCGTAAACGGCGATGTGCTCGTTGACGTTCTTTTCGAACTGGGCCATGAGCGCTTCAAAGTACTCCTTGCCGCCGGTTTCGCGCATGTAGGTGGTGGAGAAGTTGCAGTGCATGCCGGAGCCGTTCCAGTCGCCCTTGATCGGCTTGCAGTGGAACTCGACGTCGAGGCCGTAGGATTCGCAGAGGCGCATCAGGATGTAGCGGGCGACCCAGACTTCGTCGGCGCACTTCTTGGAGCCCTTGCCGAAGATCTGGAATTCCCATTGGCCCTTCGCCACTTCGGCATTGATGCCTTCGTGGTTGATGCCGGCGTCGAGACAGAGATCGAGGTGCTCCTCGACGATCTGGCGGGCCACATCGCCCACGGCGGAGTAACCTGCACCGCAGTAGTAGGGGCCCTGTGGGGCAGGATAGCCGTCCTTCGGGAAACCAAGCGGGCGGCCGTTTTCGTAGAGGAAATACTCCTGCTCGAATCCGAACCACGCACCAGGATCGTCGAGAATGGTGGCGCGGGCGTTGGATGGATGCGGAGTGACGCCGTCCGGCATCATGACTTCGCACATTACGATCGCTCCGTTGGTACGGGTGCTGTCAGGATAGATGGCGACTGGCTTGAGCACGCAGTCGGAGCTCCGGCCCTCGGCCTGCTGGGTGGAGGAACCGTCAAATCCCCAGTTCGGAAGCTGTTCGAGGGTTGGGAAGGAATCGAACTCTTTGATCTGAGTCTTGCCGCGGAGGTTCGGGACGGGGGTGTAGCCGTCGAGCCAGATATACTCCAATTTGAACTTGGGCATCGTAGTGGTGGTTGTGTTTTGCTAGCGGTGGTAACGGATGGTTTGCGGGCACGTCCGACCGAAGTCGAGAGCTGCGCCCACGGGCAGTAAAAAGCAATTGGCGAGCCAACCGGCAATAGAATCCTCATTTTTTCCGTTTGCGGCTGCGGGGTTGGCCCGCCAGCCTCCAGAACTCGCCCATGGAAGTCCCTCCTCCCTCTTCCCTTCAATGGTCCGGCATGACCCATCCGGGCCGCTTCCGCGCCAACAATGAGGACGCTTTCCTGGCCCTGAATTTCGATGCCCGTGACGTGAGATACCTCGGAAAAATCGGCGAGGGCAGCTTGGAATCGGGGGATTTCGTCTTCGCGGTGAGCGACGGCATGGGCGGGGCGAAATCCGGCGAGTTCGCCAGCAAGATCGCCGTGGAAAAAATCACCCAACTGCTGCCCAAGAGCTACGGGATGGCTGCCCAGAGGCTGGAAGCCGGGTTCGACGACGTGCTGCGCGAGCTTTTCGAGCGGATCCATGGCTCGATCACCGATCTGGGCCGCTACTACGACGAGTGCCGGGGCATGGGGGCCACACTCAGCCTCTGCTGGTTCATGCCGGGATGGATGTGCTTCAGCCATGTGGGCGACAGCCGGATCTACTACCTGCCGAAGGACGGCCCCTCCGTGCAGGTCAGCCACGACCACTCCCACGTCGGCTGGCTTTTTCGAAACGGAAAGATCAACGAGCGCGAGGCCCGCAACCACCCGCAGCGGCACGCCTTGACCCAGGCCCTCGGCGCGGGACAGAAATCCGTCGATCCCCACATCGGCCGGGTGAATTGCCAGCCGGGTGACCGTTTCCTGATCTGCTCGGACGGGCTGGTCGATGGCCTGTGGGACCGGAGAATGGCGGAGCTCGCCCGGGGGGCGCTCGATGCCTCACGGCTCGTCCTCGAAGCCGTCGCGGACTCCGGTCGCGACAACACCACCGCCTTGCTGATCGAGGTGCTCTGAAGCGCTCCGGATTTTGACGCTTGGCACCGGCCTCTCCGCGTTTGAATCTCCCGCCCATGCACGGCTTTTCCTACCAAAACGGCTCGCTCCTCTGCGAAAACGTCGACCTCCTTTCCCTCGCGGAAACCCACGGCACACCGCTCTACGTCTACTCGGCAGGCACCCTGCGCAATCACTTCCGCCGCCTCGATGCCGCACTTGCCGGTGTCGACCATGAAATCGCGTTTGCCGTGAAGGCGAACTCGAATCTCTCGGTGCTACGCCTTCTGGCCGCCGAGGGCGCGGGCTTTGACATCGTTTCCGGTGGCGAGCTGTTCCGCGTGATCAAGGCCGGTGGAAATCCCGCCCACTGCACCTTCGCCGGCGTCGGCAAGACCCGCGCCGAAATCGAATACGCCCTCCAGCAGGGCATCTACTCCTTCAACGTCGAGAGCGAGGAAGAGCTGGTGTATCTCAACCAGGTCGCCGGTGAGCTCGGCCTCATCGCCCCCGCCGCCGTGCGAGTGAATCCGAACGTCGATGCCCACACCCACAAGTACATCTCCACCGGAAAATCCGAGAACAAGTTCGGCGTGGACTTCGGTGCGATCGAGGCCCTCTACGACCGCGCCTCACGCGACCTGCCGAACATCAAGCTCCGCGGTTTGCAAATGCACATCGGCTCGCAGCTCACCTCGGTGAAGCCCTTCGTCGAGGCGGTCGAAAAAGTGAAGCCTCTCGTCGAAACCCTGAAGGGGAAGCACGGCATCGAGTTCTGGTCGATCGGCGGCGGCATCGGGATCGTTTATCATGACTCGCTCGAATCCGGCTCGCCCGACTGGTGGGACGCGAAAAGCGATGAGGAGCGCCCCTTGACCACCGAACTCTACGGCGCGGAAATCGTTCCCCGCCTCAAGGATCTCGGCCTCAAGATCCTGCTCGAACCCGGCCGCTACATCGTTGGCAACGCCGGTGTCCTCCTCACCCGCTGCCTCTACGAAAAGAAGGGCACGGCCAAGACCTTCAAGATCGTCGACGCCGGCATGAACGACCTCATCCGCCCGGCACTTTACGAAGGCCATCATGAAATCGTCCCGCTCAAGCAGCCGGGAACCGAACGCGTGCTCGTCGATGTCGTCGGACCCATTTGCGAAAGCGGCGACTTCTTTTGCCAGAACCGCGAGCTTCCCGACTTCCAGCCGGGTGAGGTCGTCGCGCTGATGTCCGCCGGCGCCTATGGCTTCGTCATGGCCTCGAACTACAACTCACGCCCGCTCCCCGCGGAGATCCTGGTGGATGGCGCGGAGTCGAAAGTCATCCGCACGCGCCAGACTTTGGAGGATCTCATCGCCGGTGAGCTTTGAAGAACGGGCCAGTGGCCGGTACCCGAGAGGGGCCAGTGAAGGGATTCTCTTCCTGACCCCAGCCCCTGAACCCTGACCACTCCCCTTCCCCCCTTGCGCCCGCTCTATCAGCTTCACCTGCTCGTCATCGTCTTCGCCTCGACGACGATCCTCGGCAGGCTGATCAGTCTTTCCGCCACCGCCACCATCATCTGGCGGACTCTGCTCGCGGCCCTCGGGGCGGCGGTGATGGTGGGGTGCTTCCAACGTCGCTCGGCCCGTGTTTCGCGAGGCCAGATGTTTGGCCTGCTGGGCATCGGGGGAATTGTCGGACTCCATTGGGTCTGCCTCTTCGGCGCGATCAAGGTGGCCAACATCTCGATCGCGCTCACCGGTCTGGCGACGATCTCCCTCTTCACCGCCTTCACCGCACCGCTCCTGGAAAAGCGACCGATCCGCGGGCTGGAGGTCGCGCTTGGCCTGCTGGTGCTCTCCGGACTGGCCTTGATCGCGGGCTTCGAGCGCGGGCATTGGGTCGGACTTGGCCTTGCCCTGCTCAGCGCCTTCCTCGCGGCGGTGTTTCCGGTGCTGAACCGGAAGATCGTCAATGGCGAGAACGAGCTCGGACCGATGGCCATGGTGGCGTGGGAGATGATAGGCGCCTGCCTCACCCTCCTCCTTCTGCTGCCTCTGCTGATCGGAGAAATGAACGATCCCGCCAAGGCCTATGCCACGCTGTTGGAACTGAGAGGCCTTGACTGGCTCTGGCTGCTCATCCTCGCCTTTGTCTGCACCGTGTTCGCCCATGCCTTCCACATCCACCTGCTGCGACACCTGAGCGCCTTCACCAGCAATCTCGCCATCAACTTCGAGCCCGTCTGGGGCATCGCCGCCGCCGCCCTGATCTTCGGCGAGCACAAGCAACTCCACGCCGGATTCTACGTCGGCACCCTGACCATCGTCATTGCCAACGTCCTGCATGCCGCCATCCCCGCTTGGAGACGAAGACGCAGTTGAGGAAGTGAGGAGAGTTTCCCAATAGATGTTTGGGAGACATCTCAACGACCCGGAAGGGGATGGCATCCGCTTCCCGGTCTTGACCTCATCAGCCGTCGCGGGCCTGGTCCGGAGGTTGGGTTCCCTCGGGCTGGCAACCCTTCCCCTCTCTTTCCGCGACGACCTGACCGGTAAGCCTGCAGAGAGCCGGAGGGCCGAAGAAGGACCAGGTGTCAGCCCCCAGCCAGATGACTCACCCCAACAAAGAGGGAGGCCTTGATCGGTCGGAACCACTCAGATTGGCACCGGTCAAATTGGCTCCGGTCAGATTGGCTCCGGTCAGATTGGCACCGCACAGGTCAGCACCTCGCAGGCAGGCATGGCTCAGGTCTGAACCGCTCAGGTTGGCACCGACCAGGTGGGCGACGCTCAGGTCGGCGCCACTCAGACGGGCCTGACTCAGATTGGCATGATTCAGGTAGGCACCATTCAGGTTGGCATGATTCAGGTGGGCACCGTCCAGATTGGAATAGAACAGCAAGACATCGCTTAGGTCGGAACGGCTCATGAAGGCACCGCTCAGGTCGGCAACACTCAAGCGGGCACCTCGCAGGTCGGAATCGCTCAGGTCAGCACCATGCAGGTTGGCACCATTCAGATTGGCGCCGTTCAGACTGGCATCCCTCAGATCGGCATTGCTCAGATCGGCGCCATTCAGGTTGACCTGATTCAGGCGGGCCCGGCTCAAGTTGACTTTGCTGAGGTCGGATTTACTGAGGTCGGATTTACTGAGGTCGGATTTGCTGAGGTCGGCTTTTCTCAAGTCCGCACGGTTCAAATTGATATCTCTCAGATGGGTACCACCTAGCTTGGCGCCACTCAGTTTGGCACCAGTAAAATCACGTTCTCCATTGTTGTAGGAATTCAGCAAATGTTCTGCATTCATGTTTTATTGATTGTTCAAGAGTTTAACCAACAACGAAGCTTGGGTTGAAATCCGGAGCGAATGGGGGGTAGTCACCAGGAATCGCCGAGGCATCCTGCTCCACGTGCCGGATCTCATGGATTGATCCCCTTCTTCTGAGATCAAAACCCTTGCCCCTGATCATTGGGAAGAAGACCCGCCTCCGCCCGGGATTCCGTGTCGGCACTCCAACCTTCTTCCCCACCCAAGCCCCGGGGACTGGCTCCCCTCCTGGATGGAGGGGAGCAGTCGACCGGCTGGGGGGGGATTCTGCCGGGAAAGGAGCTGAATGCTTCA
>JAIXVN010000489.1 GCA_027483005.1 Verrucomicrobiaceae bacterium | reverse complement strand
TCGATCACCTCGCGGTTCATATCGATCGAGACGGCGACGCCGTTGCACGAACGGGCGTAGATTCCGGCGGCGGCAGCATCCTTCTCGAAGGCGGCGGAATTGTACCAACCCGCGGTCCCGGTGCGCTTCTCCTCAGCGGGCTTTTCAAAGAACACCCCGAGGGTGGCGGCCCCGCAGCCGAAGGCGGCGGCGATGCGGGAGGAGAGGCCGTAGCCGGTGGAGGAACCGACCACCAGGACCTTCTTCGGTCCGTTGGCGATGGGGCCACGACCCTTCACGAGGGCGATCTGGCTGGCGACGTGGGCGGCGCATCCTTCCGGGTGGGCGGTGGTGCAAATGAATCCGCGGATCTTTGGTTCGACGATCATGGTTGGCAAAGGGTAGGCACGGGGAGGGGGGACCCGAAAGAGGAAATCGCAACCCGATTTCAGGCTGCTCAGGGCAGGTGGTTCCGGATGATGACCTGATCACCCCGTTGGCCGTGGCAAAATGGAACTCCCCGATCTGGTGCCGCCAAAGGGAGGTGTAGGAGGCCGAGGTGCGGCCGTGCTGCCAGAAGAAGTCACTGGTGAAGCCATACCATCTGCCGATTCCGGCTTCCTGGAGCCTGGCAAAGACCACATCCACTTCGAAGGCCTTCTTTTCGAGTTCCTGAATCAGAAGCGGCAGGAAGTCGATCCGGATCAACTGGGCATGGGTGCTGAGCGCGAAGACCGGTCGGATGAGGTGCTCATCGAGGATGACCGGCTTGTGGAAGTGGTAGTTGCCGCCGAGGTAAACGAAGTCCCAGTCCCCGGGCAGTCGCGCGAAGTGGTCGTCCAGTTGGTTGAGGGTGCTCAGCGCCACGATGTCATCCTCGAAGACGGCGACGTAGGGTCGGCCTTCCGCAGCGCCTGGCTTGTGGGAGGCGAGGATCTTCTTGTAGAGGTCGATGTGTGACTGGAGGCAACCGTTGGCGATCGGCATGACCCGCTCCTTGCGGGTGATCCTTTCGGTCACTTCCTTGCTGGGAACCGCGGGGAAATGCTCAAGGTCGAGGCCGTGGAACTTGAGCTGCCGCCTAGTTTCCTTGAGGCGTTCCGGCTGTGAATGAAGGCTGATGCAGTAGTTTCCAAAGCTGTTCGCCAGCGTCCGGACCGGAGCCGGTTTCTCGTTGGCTGCCGTGAGCTTGATCAGTTTTGAAATGAGTTTCATGGCAGATGAAGCAAACCTCTGATCAGGAACCGATCCACAACTCCATTGTCCTTCGCGAAGTGGTAGAGCCCGAGTTGATGGTCCCAGAGGGAGACGTTGAAAAAGCCGCCGCGGGCATGCTGCCAGAACAGATCGCTGGTGAAGCCATACCAGTTCCCGATGCCTTGCTTCTGCATGTTGGCCGTCAGCACATCGACCTCGAACGCCCGGGATTCGATATGTTCGATCAAGCGCGGCAGGAAGTCCACGCGGATCAGTTGCGCATGCAGGTTGAAGGCGCAAGTGAGGCGGATGACCGATTCATCCAGGATCTTCGGAGGGGTCTGGTGAAAGCTTCCACCCAACGAGATGTAATCCCAGTCGTCCGGCACCCGGGCGAGGTAATCCCCGAAATTCACGAAGGCATCCAGTGGAATGATGTCATCCTCGAAGACCGCCACATAGGGTCGGGACGATCCCTTCGCGGCGGGATGGATCGCGGCAAGGTGACGGTAGAGTTCAAGGTGGGATTGCAGGCAGCCATCGGCAGACCCGGCGACGGGTTCCTTGCGGGTGATCTTTTCCTGAACCTCGGAGCTGAGAATGGCCGGGAACCATTCGACGTCGATGCCATGGCGGCTCAGTTGCCTCCGGCTGTCTTCCAGCCTCTCGGGTTGGGACTCCAGGCTGATGCAGTAGTTTCCGCAGGTTCCGAGGGAAACCTTCGGGGGCTCATGGGGATCGGCCGGGCGTGGGGGGAACAGGCGCTGGAGCAACCTTTTCATGGGAACGTTCATGCGGGTTCTCCGAGAACGATGAGACTGGAGATCTCGTCCTCCAGTTCCAGGAGGGTTTCCGGATTGCTTTCCTTTTTGCCCTCGGCGGTGGTGATGTAAAGGGTGTCCATCGCGACGCCCTTCCCGGTGCAGATCCGCGCATGGGCGGTGGTGAGTCCGTGGGAGTTGATCGTGCTGAAAAGATCGTGAAGCAGGCCGATGCGGTCGAGAGCCTGGATCTCGATGGTGGTGCAGTTCGGGTGCAGGTCATTGCTGACAAAGGCCCGCACCGGAACCTGGATGCCGCTGTCGCTGCGGGGCTTGAGGAAATTCACCTTTCGCTTCAGATGCTTTTCCGGTTCGTAGTTCTCGGCGCGGAGAATGGATTCATAGACCTTGAGGAAACGCTTGCGGACATCGAGATCGGAGACTGGCTCGAAATTCGTGGTGCAGACGCGGAAGAGGTCGATGACGATGCCGTCGGTGCGCGTGAAGAAGTCGGCGGAAAGGATGTTGATCTGCTCGGACGCGATGGCGCAGCAGATCTTTTCCAGCAGCAGTGGCTTGTCGCGCGTGGCGATGACCAGTTCGGTGTAGCCTTTCTCCGACTGGTCGATCCACTTGATGCAGGTCGCGAACGAGTCACCGCTTTCCTTCTCCTGTCGGAGGAAATGCCTCACGGTGCGGACCTGCGTCACGATCTGCGTGGCTTCGCGGAAACGGAACGCGGCGGGTGGGGTGCGCTTGAAGTGGGTCTTGATCTCGTCGTGGTAGTCCTCGCGCATCAGTCCGATGACGGCGGTGCGGAGTTCGGCGCGATCCTTGTCGAGGATCTTCGAGTAGTTCTCCTTTCCTTCGGCCAGGAAGCTTCGGGTGGCAGAATGGAGTTGCCTCATCAGCGCCTCCTTCCAGCCGGTCCAGGCGTCGGGTGAGGTGCCGTTGGAATCGGCGAAGGTGAAAAGATACAGGGCATCAAGTCGGGCCGAGGTCTTCATGATCGCGGCGAACTCGGCGACGACGTCCGGGTCCTCGATGTTCTTGGTGGTGGCGGTGCGCCAGAAGGTGAGGTGGTTGTCCACCAGGAACATGATCAGCGAGCGGCGCGTGCCGTGGATCTGGAGACGGTTGCAGAGTCGCGATGCCAGCATGGCCGAGCCGTCGATGTGCTCGCGGACGTTTTCCGCGCGACCGGTGTCATGCAGGATGACGGCGAGATAGAGCGCGTAAGGATCCTCGATTTCATGCAACAGCCGTTGGAACGAACGCAGGCGGGGTTCCTCGGTGCCGACGAGGGCATCGAGCTGCTCGATGCAGCGCAGCGTGTGCTCGTCGGCGGTGTAGCGGTGGAAGAACTCATGCTGCACGAGGCAGTCCAGCGCGCCGAATTCCGGAAGGTAGCGCCCCAGAAAGCCAACCCGGTGCATCAGCCGCAGCGTGCGACCGACGTCGCCCTTGCGCTCCAGGATGGCCTGAAAGGTCTCGCGGTTCGCCTTCGAGTATCGGAACGGACGGTCGATCTCGTCCCAGTGCGCCTTCACCAGCTTCCGGATCGGCGGGCTCAGCTTGAGGCCGCGGACCTGGCAGTGCTGGAACATGCGCATCATCCGCTGCGGGTCATCCTTGAAGATCTCCTGGTTCGCCGGATGGATGCGGCCTTCACGGGCGATGAAGCCGTCGAACTCCTCACGCTTCTTTCTCCGGAACATCAGATACGACTTCAGTCCGGAGTCCGAAAGGTCCTCCTGCTCGATCTGGAAAATCTCCATCAGCGAACCGGTGTGCTGGTAGAGGTTTCTCGTATGCCTGTAGTAGTCGCGCATGAACGCCTCGGTGCGGCGCAGGATGCTGCGTTGCGGATAGGCGAAGTTGGTGGCCACCACGCCTTGCAACTGGAGCGTGAGCTGATCGGTGCCCTTGCGGGTGTGATAGTGGAGTTCGTTGCGCACCCGGTGGACGAAGTCATAGGCCTCCTCGATTTCCTTGTGGGCGATCTGGGTCAGCAAACGGTCTTCGACGAGTTGCTTCAGATCGAACGAACCGCGCTTCACCCGCTGCACCCAGCGGATGTTGTGGTAGTCGCGCAGGCCACCGCAGCTTTCCTTCACGTTCGGCTCCTGGAGGAAGACCGTGCGTGAGGATTTCTGATGCCGACTGCGCAGATCCTGGCGTCGCATTTCGAAGAAGGCCTCCTGGCCCTTGACAATGCAGTCCTTGTTGAAGCGCGCCTCGAAGTCCTTGAAGAGCTTTGCATCGCCCGCCAGGAATCGAGCGTCCATCAGGGCGGTTTTGTTTTCCTGGTCGGCCTTTGCCTGCTCGATGCATTCGGCGGTGGAGCGGCAGGCATGACCCACCTTGAAGCCCACGTCCCAGAGCAGGTAGAGGATCTTCTGCACCGCCTCTTCGAGGGGCTTCGGCAGTCGTGTCGAGGCTCTCGGCAGCAGGAAAAGCAGATCAATGTCCGAGCGCGGGTTGAGCGTGCCGCGGCCATAGCCACCGATGGCCACGAGGGCCAGGGCGGGCAGGCTGCCCTTCGCCTCTTCCAGCGTGCTGTCGAGGATGGAGGCGAGGACGATGTCGATCAGCTCCGCCCGTGCCGAAGCGATCTCGATGCCACCGGCTCCGGCTCGATGCTTCAGGAAAATGCGATGCTCCTCGATCTTGATGAAGCGCTTGTAGAGGGCGATCCGCTCGGCCGGAGAAAGCTGCTTCTGGAGCGAGGGCTTCAGTGTCTGCCTGGCGTGGGCCTGAAGCGTCTTGAGGTGGTTCGGCATCGGATTGGACCAAAAGGTGGGGAATTTCCCCCGCAGGTCAAGCCATGGGCGGATCGGTGAGCCGGCTGTTGGACACGAAAAAGCCGCCGGGGTCTCCGGCGGCTTCCCTTGAAATCATGCTGAAACGCTCACTCGCCAGCCGGTCCGCCCTGGGGCATCGGGAAGGGAAGTCCGCCAGCGGGGGCGGGTGGGGCGTCCTTGATGTCGACCAGCTCAAGCTCGAAAATGAGCAGCTGGTTCGGTCCGAG
>JAIXVN010000156.1 GCA_027483005.1 Verrucomicrobiaceae bacterium | reverse complement strand
GGACACCACGGTCACCTTGCCGCCGCCGACGCTGGCCTCGACGGTGCGCTGGGCGAGTTCTTCCTGTTTCGCGGCAAGCCCGGCCTGCATCTGCTGGGCTTGTTTCATCAGTTTCTGGAGGTTCATGTTTTCTAAAGCTTGAAGGGTTCAGTGTTCAGTTTTCAGGAAAGAGTAAGAATCTTCCGTTTCAAATTTCGTGCTTCTTCTCCGTTGGAACTTGGCCTTTGGAACTTGGAACTTATTTGACCACACGGCCTTCGAGCGCCTTGAGGGCGTGCTCGATCAGCGGGTCGTGGTGGAAGGAGTCATCGGCGACGGGCTTGGTTTCCTTGGGCGGCGGCGGGGGGGCCTTGGGGGCCTCGGCGCGGAAGGGTGGTTCGTCGGCCGGAATGGGGTCGCTGACCTCCGGGGCGGAGGCGATCAGGGAGTCGAGGCGGCTGGTGATCGCGTCGGCTGGCTTTTTCGGGGCTGCGGCGACGGGCTTAAGAGCCTCCGGTTCGGGTTCCCAGACCTTGGCAGGTGGCGGGGCCGGGGCCTCGGCGATGGGCGCTTCGGGAGCCTTCTCGATCACGACCGGAGCAGGGGCCTCGGGCGCGGAAACGGCGGGCGTTTCCCCAAGGGCATCGGCGCCCTTGGCGAGGACCTTGATGACGTCGGAAAGCCGGACCTCGCCGAGCGACTGGATCGCCTTGATCAGGCCGAGTTCGAAGTGGAGACGCTTGTTGGTGGACCACTTCATGCGGCCTTCGGTTTCCGCGAAGACATCGATGGCGGAAAGTATGCGGTCCGGCGGGTACGAGTCGGCAGCTTTTACGAGACCGGCCCAGAGATCGGCTGGAATGCCCTCGCCATCGGCAGAGGGATCGAGCTTCGCGATGAGCAGGGCGCGCAGGGCTCCGACGAGTTCGCCGAGGAGTTGGGAAAGTTCGCGACCGGTTTCGGCTTCCTTCTGGATGAGGGAAAGCGCGGCTGGCGTGTCGCGGGCGAGCAGGGCTCCTCCGAGTTGGGCGACCTTTTCCCGCGAGGTGAATCCGAAGACGTCGAGGACGTTGGCCTCGGTGATGGTGTTGCCGCAGAAGGAGACGAGCTGGTCGAGCATCGACTGGGCATCGCGCATGCCGCCATCCGCGCCTTTCGCAACGGCCCAGGCGGCGGTTTCCTCAAGGGTCACGCCTTCCTCCTTCGCGATGTGCAGCAGGTGCTTCGCGATCAGGTCGGTGGGGATCGGCCGCAGGTCGAAGCGCTGGCAGCGGGAAAGGATGGTCGGCAGGATCTTGTTCGCCTCGGTGGTGGCGAAGATGAACTTCACGTGTGGCGGCGGCTCCTCGAGGGTCTTGAGCAGGGCGTTGAAGGCCGCGTTCGAGAGCATGTGGACCTCGTCGATGTAGTAGATCTTGAACTGGCCGCTCGAGGGAGCGAAGCGGACCGACTCGCGGAGGTCTCGCACCTGATCGACGCCGTTGTTGGACGCACCGTCGATTTCCAGCACGTCGAGCGAGCGGCCTTCGGCGATCTCGATGCAGACGCTTTCATCCGGATCGAAGTCGGCCTTGGGTCCGTTGGTGCAGTTCAGCGCCTTGGCGAGGATGCGGGCGGTGGAGGTTTTTCCGGTGCCGCGCGGGCCGACGAAGAGGTAGGCGTGGGCCAGGCGCTTTTGGGCGATGGCATTGCGCAGGGTCCTGACGACGTGGTCCTGTCCCAGGACATCGTCGAAGGTTTTCGGTCGGTATTTTCGGGCAAAGACCTGATAGCTCACGGCGCGACTGTATTGGAGTTTGCGGGTTTGTCAGTTTTCAGTTTCGAAGAAGGCATGCGGATTCCCGGAAGTGAGGAAAAACAAGGGCTTTACGCCGATGCGGAATTGAAAATCCGGGGTCTGATCGCCGGAGAACCGGACCGGATCGCGCGGATGGCGGGCATTGTGGCGGTCCTGCACGGGTTGATGCCGCATTATTTCTGGACGGGATTCTATCGGGTTTCCGGCGGCTCGTTGGTGATCGGCCCCTATCAGGGCACGCCGGGCTGCGCGCGGATCGCCTGGGGCAGGGGAGTCTGCGGCACGGCCTGGGCGACAGGGGAAAGCCAGGTGGTGCCGGACGTGCACGCGTTTCCGGGGCACATCGCCTGTGATTCCCGTTCGGAAAGTGAGATCGTCGTTCCGGTGAAGGATGCGCGGGGGGCGATCGTGGCGGTCTTCGATGTCGATTCGGAATGTCCGGCGGCCTTCGATGAGGTGGACCGTGAGGCCTTGGAGCGAATTTTCCGCGATTGGGGCGAATGTTGATCAACGGGGATTGCTGGCACCGTTGAGGCTGCTAGAGTTTTCCAAGCATGTCAGAACGGCAGGATCCCAACGTCATTGAAGGTGTGAAGCGCCGCGAGCCCGGGAAGAGGTTTGGCGTGGGAGGCATTGCCCTGCTGGTGTTGGTGGTGGCTGGGATTGGCTCGCTGTTCACCCCCTTGCCTTCGAGAATCAAACGAGGCCTCAAGGACGTCTTTTCCCCGAAACCGGAGATCGTGAAGGTCCCGGCCGATGAGCAGGACATCCGTCGCCAGATCGAGTCGCGTCTTCGCATCGAAATGGAGCAGGCCTACGACCGTCAGGTCGATGCCATCAAGAGGGCGGCCGACAAGAAGGTCGAGGACGCGAAGCGCGAGCAGGATGCTCCGGCTGCCACCGATTTCACCCAGTCCAGCGAGGGCGACATCCGCAATCTGCGAGCCGGCATTCCGCTCAAGACCGAGGTGAAGATCGAGAAAGGCGGGCTCGCTTCGAAGGAACGGACCACGGCGGACAGCTACGTTGCCGAATACACCCTGAAGCTTCGCCTGCCCGCCCCGGCCAAGACCATGGCGGAGCTGGAAGCCTCCAATCCGAAGCTGGGAGCGCTTCTCCCCGGACTGGCCCCGATGGTCGCCCAGGCGGAGGTTTCCCCCTGGTATTTCAAGCTCTACGACAACAAGGCGGAGCGGCTCAAACAGGACGCCACTGCCCTCAACGAGTTGCTGACGAAGCACAACCTCTACGACTGCGAGACGATCCTCAATCTCCGAGCGCCCGGCGGCCGCAAGGTTTTCCTCATGCAGGCCGAGATGGATGTCGTGGCCGATGGTTCCGATGGCGACCGCCTCGCCACGATGCCGGATGAAATCGTCAACTCCTCGAACTATCAGCCATTCACCAGTTACGGTTGGCCGAAGAAAACCCAGACGCCGAACCCGATGATCGCCGGCTGGGAACGTCGCATCGCGGCGGCGGAAAAGGAGATCGCCGATCGCGCGACCACTGCGGACCGCAAGAAATGGCTGCGCGAGCGGGTGGCCTTCCTGAAACGGGGCATCACGGACCTGAAGTCCCGCTCATTTCTCGTGGCCGAGTATGATCCCTTCATCGTGATTCCGGTGAACATCCTTGGTTCGAGCTCGGATCCCTATGCTCCGAACGTGGGCGACTTCGCCCTGGTCGTCTTCGGGGAGAAGATCGTTCCTGCGGTCGTGGGCGATGGTGGACCAGCCTACAAGGTGGGCGAGGCCTCGCTGCGGATTGCGAAGGAGCTCAACAGTCGCGCCACGCCCTACAATCGTCCGGTCTCCGACCTCAAGGTCACCTACGTGGTCTTTCCCGGAAGCCGCGATGCCGAGCGGGGACCACCGCACTACGAGGCCTGGCGCAGCCGCTGCCAGGCCCTGGTGCAGGAAATCGGTGGTCTGGGAGCGGGTGCCCAGATTCTTGAGTGGAAGGACCTGCTGGCCCCGCCGCCGGCTTCCCCGCCCACCCCGGCGGTTCAGGAAGTCACACCGGCTCCGACTCCACCCGCCGCTCCTGCCCAGCCCTGAAGGATGAATGGGCTCGGTGGGTCCCTGTCCTCAGGCATGAAGTCATTTAATCAGGAACGGGGTTCATGCTCGCGATCTTCGTCTGGATTCTGCTTCAATGCCCTCTGTGAAGATCCCGCTCTACCTCTTTGTCTTTCTGGTCCTCGGATTGCTCGGCTGGCGGATGTATTCCCTGCTCAACCCGAAGGAGAAGGCGTCGAAGGCCCCAATCGCCGCGCCGGTGGAAAAGAAGAACAGCGAGGTCCAGGAGTGGATCAGGAACCGGGATCTCCTCGAAAAGCGCAACCAGCAGCACGTCCACACCCCTGTCGAAGACTGAGCTCGGGGCGGGAGGTTCAGTCGTCGCCTGATTCCAGGGCTTCGAGGGCCTCGATCGCCTTTCTGCGACGCTCCGCCAGCAGGGTTTTCACCACCGCGACCAGCAGCAGCAGGCAGATCAAGGTGACCGAGCATTCCAACAGCGGCATTGGATTGGTATCGACGATTTTCTCCACGAAACGCTCCTTGAGGTAACCGGGCAACGAAGGCAGATTCACCAGCCCCCGCGAAAAACCGAGCAGGGCCATCACTCCGCCGCCCAGCGCGCCGTGCCAGAACCAGCGCGTCGAGAAAAGCCCGCTGATCACCAGGCCACCGCCGAGGGTCATGGCCCCTTGGAGGAATCCCATCGCCTCCTTTTCCTCCAACACGCGAGGCCCGGCCAAACCGAGCGCCAGGATCGAGAAACCACAGAAGAAGAGCAGGAAGCGCATGCCGGGAGCATCCGCGACCGGAGTCTGCGGTCAATCCGGGAAAATCCCGATGTTCGCGCTTCCGTGATTCCGGATCGAGTGGAGGGGCTCTCAGCGTTTCTTCTTTCGCTAGATCAGGAGATTTCAACCACGGATGAACTGGATGGACACGGATGAAGGCTGTCGAGGTGGCTGAATTTGGTCGTCTGAGTCTCGTCGCCGGAAAGCCGCCCAAGTTCCTCCAATCAATCGCTCTTATCCGTGTCCATCCTCTTCATCCGTGGTCAATCTCCCGGAACTTGCCACTTGCCACAGGGAGGAGGGGACTTTGTTGTTCGCTCATGGCCGATTCGATCTGGTGCAATGGGCGTCTGATGCCTGAGGACGGGCTGCGGGTCTCGCCGTTCGACCGCGGTCTAACCGTCGGGCTCGGATTGTTCGAAACGATGCTCGCCCTGAACGGCCGGGCGGTCTTGCTCGATCGCCACCTGGCCCGCCATGGGGCCGGGGCTCAGCGACTTGGTTGGGAAATGCCGGATCGCATCGCGCTGGAGCAGGGAATCCGTGAGCTGCTGGAGGCGAACCGCCTCACCCGGGGCGCGGCCCGCATCCGGCTTTTTCAAACTGCAGGAAAGGGTCCGCTGGGTGATCCCTCCCTGGGTCCTGACTGCCTGACCATTCTAACGGCCGCCGCGCTTTCGCCTTCACCAGATCGTCTCTCCCTCACTCTCAGCCCCTGGGTCCGGAACGAGCGCTCGCCCCTCGCAGGCCTGAAATGCGCGTCCTACGCCGAGAACGTCCTTGCCCTCCAACAGGCTCGCGCCACGGGCTTCGATGAACCGCTTTTCCTCAATACGGTCGGCGAGGTCTGTGAGGCGGCGACGGCCAACGTCTTCACCGTCAGGAATGGGGTCCTGCACACCCCACCACTCTCCTCCGGCTGTCTTCCCGGAGTCATGCGGGACCTCGTTCTTGAACTGGCGGTGCGTCATCAGATCCCGATCGAGGTCATTCCCCTGAGTCTTGAAATGCTCAAGTCCTCCGATGAACTGTTCCTGACCTCGTCCCTGCGTGGGATTGCTCCCGTCACCAGGTTTCTGGAGCATGAATTCAACCCAGGTTCCGTCACCGCCAGGATTCGCGGACTGCTTTCCGGGTGGCTTGAATCCCCTGCCGATCCGGAGCAACCGATCACCAGATGGGGTGGTCCACTCCTTCCAAGCGGGGATGGCGGCGATGCCTAAGACCTTGAACCTCCGCTGAGTGACGGGCCGTGCCGGGCATTCGGTGCTTCCGAACCGGAGGACTGCGTGGAATCCTCGGCCTGGGAAATGGATGGCGGATAACCACCCTCGCGGGCGGCGCTTCCGGTGCTGGGGAAATCGATTCATTTGGGCCATGATTCCTCGGTGAATCCGAAGGCCCGGCGCACCTCCTGCTTGCCGATGAGGGTCTGGTGCTTCCGGTAGTCGTTCGCCTCCCGCCGCAGCCTCCTCGCGATCACCGCCGGGCTGAGGCAAAGCCGCTGGGAGACCAAGCGGATCTCGTCGGCGTATTCCAGCCGCCGCACCAGCTCCCAGGCTTCCGGGGAAATCATCGTGTCCAGGGCGAAGCGATCCGCCACCTGCTCGATTGCGGCGGCCTTTTTCTGGTCGATTTCCGAGTCGAACAGCGCCGGATTCTCCGCCGAAAGGTGACGCAGCACATGTCCGATCTCGTGCAGCAGCGTGAACCAGAAATTGTCGAGCCGATCGTGCCGAAGGGTCAGCCCGATCTCCGGGCGCCCCTTGGGGTCGAGCAGGGCGGCACCGTCCAGATGCGTTTGGTCCAGCCTTGCCTCGATGATCACCGCGATGCCTTTGTCTTCCAATGCCTCGCAGGCCAGTCGCGGGCCTTCCTTCAGTACGCTCAGACCGCAGAGCCAGCGCAGGAATCCCTCGGCGAGGGATTCCTGCTGATAGGCACCCAGTCCGGATTTCTCTTCAGCCGCGCGCGTGAGCACGCGCCAGCGCCAAGCCTCCAGCGCGTGCGGGTTGATCCGTGCCTTCTCCCCGCCGCCCTGGCGGCACAGGGTGGGGGAGGGTGCCAGGCTCACCCCCGGCGGGAAGAACCGCTGCAGCAGGCCTGCAAGATCCCTGCGCAGGTTCTTCCAGTCGCCAGGCGGCACACGGAAATAGCCTCGGTCATGCATCTGCTTCATCGGGTAGTCCTTCGGATCCCGCGCCGGGCCCTTGTCGGGCTCCGGAGCGGGATCTTCCGGGTCGCCTCCCAGGAGGGAGTCCGCCGGAATGCCCCATTCGTCGCGCAGCGCGCGCATCATTTGCGGCGTGAGCGGACGCTTGCCCGCGAGGATCTCGGAGGCCCGGCTCGCCGCACCCAGCAGCTTCGCGAGATCCTTCTGGCGGTAGCCCATCTGCTCCATCCGGAAGCTTTCTCACCACGCGCCATCAAGGCATCGATGCGGGCCAGCGTCTCCTTGTGGTCGTCGGGGCTACGGATGATTTTCATGGTGTGGCGTTGGGTTCACAGGGATGGTGTTGGATGCCGGGGGGAAAGTGGGGATTGACGCTTGGGGGCACCCCGCGTCTCCGGGGCAGAGCCGACACGCAGCAGGCCCAGCGGCTGGAGAAACACAGTCGCGCGGATCCCCGTGCCATCCGCCACGAGCGGGAAATGCGCCTCGTCTCCCTGGATGCGCCGGGCTCGGGGAAAGTGCCGCAGCAGCTGTGCATCGGGAACAGGACGACCCATGCCCGGGCATCACGAGCATCCGGGCCTGGATCGACCTTCCGCACGGATCCAAAAGGGGCCCGAGGCGACGTTGCCGACCTGTGCAGGCAAGGGTCCCGGTAAACCCACAGCCAGCTTCCACCCATCCGGCTGAAAAAAATCCGTCCAGACTCGCGCGTGACGCTCCCAAATGGGCTGTTGATCCTTAATGGCTTATGGAAACAAGAACGCCACGGAACGTGAATTCCGTGGCAACCGGAGGAAGTCACAATAGAATATCATTGGAGCTGCGCAAAAAATGCGTAGCGATCACCCACTTCCCGTGACTGCTGGATTTCGGCGGGCGTCGTTTCAGAGAGGCATCCGGAAGCTTTGAATTCCGATCATCCATCCCTTCCACGCCTATGCGGACGACCGAAGCAGCATCATCCACCCACTCGAATGAGCATCATCCATGATGGCCCTCTCGATTTGGGAGATGGTCCTGGCAGTCAGGTGATCGTCACCCGGTTTTCCGAGTGTGCGCGCACACTTGGATACCGCAAGGAGACCGTCCAAACCTACGTCCTCTGGATCAGGCGGTTTCTCAAGAGTGGCCATTCAAAGCAGCCTGGCGGGGAGAAGCTGTTTTTGGCGGAGTATCTTGCAGGCCGTTCGTTGTCGTCATCCAGCGTGATCCAGTGCCGCGCCGCCCTGGAGCTGTTCTGCCGCATGAACGATCAGCCCGCACCGGACTGGAACTTGCAGGTGAGGCGCCGGGCCGCAGCCCCCCGCCAGGTATGCACGCCCGGAGAAGTCGCCAACCTTCTCGATTCACTCTTTCCGCGCTTCAGGGTCATTGGCTGCCTGCTTTATGGCTGCGGCCTCCGCGTTGGGGAGTCGGTTAGCATCCGCCTCGGACATCTGGACCTTGCGGGAGGCGGCATCTTCATTAGCGATGCCAAGGGCGGCCACTCCCGGGCGCTCCCTCTTCCCTCCAAGATGATCGAGGATCTCGCCACTCTCAGCCATCAAGCGCGCACCCGCTGGCAGGAGCACCTCACAGATCCCGAATGGAACGGGGTTTCTCCAGATGGCTCACGCCGCGCCGAGGACTTCTGGCTCTTTCCGGGCAGATGGCGCAGTGGAAAGCACCACCCTCATCTGCACAAGGCCACCGTCCAGCACGCCATGGCGGACGTCGTGCGCCGTCTTGGCATGCGCTCCGGCGTCTCCTGCCATACCCTTCGCCACTCCTTCGCCACCCACCTGCTGGACACCGGCACGGACATCCGCACCATTCAGGAGCTGCTCGGCCACAAGAATCTCGCCACCACCATGATCTACACCCATGTGGCGGCCTCCAAGCTCCTGGCGGTTGCTAGCCCCCTCGATGCCCTCCCTGCAGCGGCACACGCCCATCAACTTCCGCCTCTGGCGGGCGGCGACACGGCTCCAGCCGCTTGAATCCGTATTCGATCAGACTCCCTCGGGTGCCTCGTAAAGCGGTCGATTGCTTCCATGAATTAAATAATGCTTGACCGGCATGGTGGTCCGTCTTACGTATGGAAGTGTCCAATCACCACGGAATTCACGTTCCGTGGTCAAGTTTCCAAGAAGATGAGCTCTAGCAGTCAGTTGAATCCAATTCAGGCAGTCCACATGTTGGACCGCGATGAGGGCGCAAGACGGGTTCATCATGGTAGCAGGAAAGATCTCCGTCTGTTCAATCCTGATGAGGTTGTCCATGCCAATTTCTCGTCATATTTTATCGCGGGCGATTCCAGAGTGCCGGCGGTGGAGGGTCTTCCCCGGTGGATTCAGATCACCACCGGGGTGGAGTCGTCCTTTTTCCCGGGGGGGAATTTTAGGACGACGACGCAGAAGGCTGGCGGAGAAAGGGTGGGCTTCGGCTCAGACAGCATGTGCCGATGCTGTCTCGGCATCCCATTCTCCGCCAGTCCATCCCGTTCAAGTGATCATTGCACCCCTGCGTGGGCTGCGTGTTGGGCGCTGAATGACTTCAAGTCGTTCCAGGTTGGCCCGATGCAACCGCCCAGTGCCGCTGTTCCGAAAGCAATGTCATCTTGGCTGCCAGCTTGCCCGCCAACCTTCGCATCTGGATCTCCCCTGGATCCCGGCCGCCGTCCGCTCGGGAGTTCCTCCGGCGGCCAGTGGTCGGGCCGTCTGATCCGCCGCGTTCTGCCAGCCACTCCTGAATGCGAGGGAGAGGTCGTGCAATCTTTGCACGCCGCCGGAGCGGGCGGCATACCGGACAAGTTATGCCCTTTACCTCGCCGCTGACCGTTCCAATGCCTCTTGACGATCATCCACAAACACTTCCCGTCCACCATTCGGAGCGCGATCATGATTCATTGCCTCTCACCCGCAGGCAGCACCTGCTCTTCCTCCTTCTTCTCGTCGTCCTCTCCGTACCCTCCCTCGTGGGATACGCTGTCATCGTCAGATGGCTATGGCGCTTGTTTCGCACTCTTGCCCACTGCGGCGTGATTTTCTGAGTCTCACCCCACCATGCCCCTCCCCCTGACTTCCTGCTCTCTTCAACCTTCCGGGCGACTCTCTGCGACCTTAGCAGAGGCTACTGTACTCCGATCCGCATGCTGGTTTTCGCCAGCCCGGATCCTGGCCCACATTTTCCGGCGGACTGCCGCACCCGTCGGTAAGGCTCAACCTGAGCGGCGATTTGCAAACAAAAAAACAAACTACAACAAATGAAAACAAAAGTTACACTTCTCGCCTTCATCTGCATGGTGGGCAGCTCAATGGCTCAGACGTTTCAGACGCTGAATACCATTACACCCAACTACTGGATTGACAATCGCGATTCAGGTGGAAACTGGGCGGGAGGTGCTGCCTTGCTTTCTGGTTTTGGTCTCGAGGACGTGCGTGACTTCGCCATCAATCCAAGCGGTGGATTTTTCACCATCAATTCAGCCGGAGGTGGTTATTTCATTGATAGTCGGGATTCAACAGGGGCTTGGACCGGGCCTGTCGGGTTCATCACAGGCGGATCCCTCGGAGCCGATAACATCGTCGGACTTGCCTTCAATGCGACTTCCGGCGGCTTCTACACCCTGAACAAATCAGGTGCAGATTACACGATCGACTCTCGCTCATCAAATGGCACCTACCTCGCACCTGTCGCGTCGATCACGGGAGGCCTCGTGGGCTCGGAAAATCTCGTCGGCCTTTCGATCGACCACGCGGGTGGATTTTTTACCATGAATTCAGTGCTGGGTGATTTCTGGGTCGATAGGCGTACCTTGGACGGAACCTATCTGGGTGGGGTTGCATTGTTCCCCGCTGGTGGATTTGGAAACAACAACCTCGTGGGCATCGAGGCGATCCCCGAGCCTTCCGCAGCAGTTCTTGGCGCTCTCGGCGTGCTTGGCCTTCTCCAACGCCGCCGTCGTGCCTGATTTCATTTAACCGAACTCTGTATCTGGACGGACTACCTCCCTGCGCAGTGGCCTTTGTAAAAAACGCTGCGCAGGGAACCTCGCCTCATCTTCGTTGCGATCACACACCAGCCTCAGCATGAGAACCTACATCATGATCGCCGGCATGCTCTTGAACCAGGAGCTGTGGGCCAATCCATCAGACTGGAATGGGAACGGCATGGCGGATTCGTGGGAGATGTTGTATCCAGGGGTTGCCGCGTCTGCTCCCACAGCGGATTCCGACGGGGACGGCCGAACGAACGCAGATGAGAGCAAGGCATTCACGAACCCTTTCGATCCCGCAGAAAGGCTTGAGCTTTCGGATATGCGATGGACGGGAGATCGATGGAGACTCCAGTGGAAAACCGAGGCTGGCTTGAACTATCAAGTCCTCTGGTCTTCGGACCTTCAGAGTTGGAACACCGTGGGGCTGCCTAGGCCTGGTACAGGTGGTGTGGTGATTGCGGAGATTGCCCCAGCCGCTTTGCCGGTGGGCGCTGACTCTCCCTATTGGAAGGTGGCAGTGAGGTTGCCTGACACGGATGCTGACGGTCTAGGGGATGCGGAGGAGAAACTGATCGGCAGTGACCCTCTGTCTTCTTCCAGCATGAGGGCGGCTAGTCAGGGCGGAGACGGAGCCTACTGGAGAGATGTCATGCTTGGTGCAAATCCTTTGGGTGGAGCAGCTGGAACGGCGTCATCCGGAGTGCCGTCGGAATTGAACGCCTCTCGGTTCCTCGCCCAGGCCAGCATGGGACCCATTCCGGAAGAGATCGCCGCCGTAAGGGATCTAGGCTACGCGGGATGGTTGAACGCTCAATTCAACCAACCAGTCGAACTTCTCCTCCCCTACATCCGATTCTTGGAAGGGAGGCGCGCGAGTGATGTGCCCAATGCCTCTCAACTCCCGTACCTTCATGGTGCGGACTATGTCTTTGCCGACAATTGCACCACGCCATGGATGCGAAACGCATTGTGGTCACCTGGGCAACTGCGCCAGCGTCTTACGTGGGCGCTTAGCCAGATTTTCGTGGTTTCCACTCAGGATGGCAATCTCTTCTACCGTGGTGAAGCGGTCGCCGATTTCTACGACACACTTTCTCGTGGCGCATTCGGAAACTTCAAGGATCTGTTGAATTCCGTCACGAAACATCCTGCCATGGGTGTCTATCTAAGTAGCATCTTCAATCGAAAACCGAATCCCGAAATCAATCAATATCCGGATGAGAACTATGCAAGAGAGATCATGCAGCTTTTCTCGATTGGATTGCGAAAGCTGAACCCGGACGGATCCCCGGTCCTTGATGCGAATGGTGAAGAGATTCCGACCTACACGCACGCGGATATCAAGGAGATGGCCCGGGTTTTCACCGGATTCAGGATACAGGGTCAACCTTGGGGGATTCTTCCGGTGACGGGCTCGGGCCTTTCATCCCCCATGGCGTCCGATGAAACCCAGCACGACACCAACCCCAAGCGCCTGCCCGACGGAACGATTCTTCCCGCCGGACAGGGTGTTTCTAAGGACGTGGATGATGCGGTGACATGGCTTTTCAATCATCCGAACACGGCTCCTTTCATTTCAGAGCGCCTGATTCGCTTTCTTGTGACGTCCAATCCAAGTCGTGCTTACGTGAAACGTGTCTCGGATGTATTCGCCAACAATGGCCAGGGGATTCGTGGTGACATGAAGGCGATTGTCAGCGCCATCCTTCTGGACCCGGAGGCGAGGGGACTGGACTACATCACGAACCCGAACTTCGGCAGGATGAAAGAGCCGGTGATCCGGATGACCACTGTCGCTCGCATGCTCAAGGCAGGGAAGACTCAGAGCTCCAGCACCGATTTATCTGGTTTCCAGTTCTGGTGGACGGCCTATCTTGCTGGTAGCTCAAACCCTTTGCATCGAGATATGGAGCAGCATCCACTCGCTTCTCCGACCGTCTTCAATTTCTTCAATGCCCGCTACCAGCTGCCGGGCGAGGTGGCCTCTGCTGGGCTCTACAGTCCTGAAATGCAGATGCTTAACCCGGTTACTGCTACCGCCTCCATCAATCGCTGGTTCTCGTTCCTGCCCGCTGGTTACCACAGTAATCCTAGCCAGGCGGGGCAGCCGCCAAGGAATGACTGGGCGGAAATGATTGCGATGTCTCGTGCCGGTAACGACGAGGAGTTCGTGGACAAGATCAACTTGTTGCTTGGTAACACAAGAGTTGGGCCATCGACAAGGAATCAGATGAAATCCGCGATCCAGTGGGCTTCGGCAGGTAGTTTTGATCAGCATCGTGCGATGAATGGCATCATGATTGCTCTCCCAGCTCCCGAGTGTGTCATCCAAAAGTAGAATCTTGGCAAGAAATGAACCGCAGGACTTTTCTCAGGGCCGCCAATTGTTCATTGATTGGGACCACCAGCATTTTTAATACACTGATGAATCTGCGGCTTGCCGGAGTGGCGGCGGCCGCGACGGCGCCTGCCGAGGACTACAAGGCCCTAGTCTGTCTCTTCTTCCATGGTGGGAATGACTCATTCAACATGCTGATTCCTTCAACGCCTGGTGAGTATTCAATTTACCAGGCAACGAGGAGCAATCTGGCGCTTTCTCTCTCTGGGCCGGGGGCTGCACTTCCAATAGCTCCACTCAACACCGGCGGACGTACGTTCGCCCTGCATCCCTCGATGCCCAATCTACGATCGCTCTTCAACTCCGAGAATGCAGCTTTCGTGGCGAACGTCGGCACGTTGGTTCAACCGACCACGAAGGCGCAGTATGTTGGTGGTTCCGCAAGACTTCCGAAAAATCTCTACTCCCACGATGATCAGATCGTGCAGTGGCAGACTGCTATCAATCAGGGGCAGACCAATAGCAGTGGCTGGGGCGGCCGGATGGCGGATCTGATGCTCTCCGGCGACGCTACGGGAAAAGACTTTTTCGGTATCAATCTCTCGGGCTCATCCATCTTTCAGGTAGGTCGGAGCGTTGGGAGCTATCCAATTGCAGCAAGTGGAGCTCCTGTGTTGGATAACAAGAACAACACCAATCCGTTCTTTGTTCGCAGAAATGCGGCCTTGAAGAGTGTGATGGAGCAGAATTACGCCAATTTGTTTGATCGTGTGTATGCAAGGGAATCCAAGCGCTCCTTCGATCTGGAAGCGCAGTTCAACTCTGCGTTCACCAGTGCAACCGTCAACACGGCCTTCCCTGCGACCGACATTGCCAGCCAATTGCGAGCAGTAGCAAGGACGATTGCGGGTCGCTCGCTGCTGGGGCGTAACCGGCAGACGTTTTTTGTATTGATTGGAGGATTCGATCTTCATGCAGGTTTGAATGCCCAGCACAGTGCCCTACTGGGGCCGGTGGATGGTGCAATCAAGGCATTTTGGGACGCCATGGTTGAGCACAGTCTGCAAGACAAGGTCACACTTTTCACCGCTTCTGACTTCGCTCGAACTCTGCGTTCCAACGGCCAGGGCAGTGACCATGCCTGGGGTGGCAATCACTTTGTGATTGGGGGGGGCGTGAAGGGGCGCCGCATCTATGGAAATTATCCGACAGCTCTGACCCTTGGAGGGGCATTGGACGTTGGCAATACTGGTCTGCTGTTGCCTGGTACGTCGTGCGATCAGTATTTCGCCGAGCTGGCCCTCTGGTTCGGAGTTTCTCCCACCGACCTGCCGACGGTGCTTCCAAACATCGGAAACTTTTACTCGACCACCAGCGGAAGCGCCCCAATCGGATTCCTTCTCTAATCTCCATTTTCATGAAATCTCTTGCAATCAAGGTCCGTTGCATTTCAGTCCCATCCCTTTTCGCCGTCTTTGCATTGATGGTCGAGGGTGTTCGGGCGCAGTCACTTTGGAATGAGAGTCTTCAGGGAGATCTCTCTGGAGACTACCTGCTGCCCAATCATTTTCTGCTTTCACCCGGACAGAACACGATTACGGGAAGCCTGGCTGGTCTGGGGTCGGATCAAGACTTCTTTACCCTCAGAGTACCTGAAGGCTTGGTGTTATCTTCAATAATGATCAATTCGTACACAACAGGGAACCCTTTCAATGTGGGATTCTTTGGAATCCAGCAGGGTGCGACTCTCAGTTCGCCACCCTCGGTTTCGTTCTCGGAGCCAATTGGATATGTCCTATTTGGTACCTGGGCGGTTGGGCTCGATGTGCTGCCAACGATTGTTGCGGGCCCCCCTTTCGATGGAGAGCGGCCCCTAGCGGCTGGTCAGTACGCCGTCTGGTTGAATGAAACGGGGTCTCCTTCCTCCTGGCAGCTGGACTTCACGACGCAAGTCACAGCGGTTCCTGAACCAAGTGTCGGCCTGTTGGCGGCTGCCACGTTGTCAGGTTTTGGCTTCCGGCGCCGGGGTGTCCGCAGAATTGCTGATGATTCATCTACGCGAATTCATTCTGTTATCGCTTAATGTCCCAAGAACCTTCAAAACCAAGAATTCCGTTGCCGAGGAAGATTGCAATGCCTCGTGTGTCAGCACGGCAACGAGCTTTGGTTCTGTTGCTCGCCGCTTTTGCGGGGGTGCTGTGTCTTGGTCTGTTTTGCTTCAATCCAGATAGGTCACGGGAAGTGACCGAATTGATCGATGGCACACTGGGAATCGACGCCCGCCAGGATCATCATCATCTCCCGGAAAGGGTTGGTTCGGATTCGATTTCTGTCCCTGATGACGGCCGGGATCAACTTGAAGACCTTTCGGCTAGCTTTCTCCAAGTCTATGGCAGCACTGGTCAGAGCCCTCAGAGGGATCTGACGGATGTTTGGCAGATGATCGCTGGTTTCAGAATGATTCTTAAGGATTCAATGCCTTCCATCGCTGATAATGCATCTTTGGTAAGGGCCTTGCTGGGAGAAAACTCCGCGCGCATTCGCCTTCTTGCTCCGGGCTTCCCTTTCCTTACCGAGCAGAAGGAGCTTGTGGATCGTTGGGGGACGCCATTGTTTTTCCATGTTGTATCCGGCGGAAACATCGCGGTTCGCAGTGCTGGATTGGATCGCACCTTCTGGACGGCTGACGATCTCAAAACTGGACCAGAGGCAGATCCCATCCCTGTCCAAGCCGGGAGCTATTCACAGAACCCGCCTTCTTTGCAATTCCTTGGGCTGCCTGAGCCCTGAATCCATTCCCTTGAATTGCCCCATGAAGAATCACGCGAATTCAAACTACCAATCTCCTCGGCCTCGAATGACTTGGGTGTTCGTTCTTGGAATCCTGTCTGTATTCTGCTCAACTTGTTGGGCTAATGAGTCAAATATTGTTGGCCAGGCCTTGATGGCAATCCCCAAGGGAACTACGCCCCTCGTGAATGGACTTCAGCCACCCGCGTCCTTGCGGGGACTGATCACCTCCGTGAGGCCGGGCAGCCCCGCCGTTTTCACCCTCAATGCAAGGCAATTGATTCCAGGCGAGTTCTCCAATCACTGCATTGAGACTCATGGTAGGTTGAAACGTGTCCATGAGCTGTCTGGAAACACAGCGTCAGAAATTCGCCTTACGGGAAGTAACGTCGAAGGGATTGTCATGAATGCCCGGGTGACCATTCGGCCTAATGTGACTCTTGGGAGTTTGTTTCCTCGTGGAGGAGGACTATCACCCTTCAATGATTCCATCTCGATTTATGACAGGTCCGGGAGCAGAAGCACATTTTACTGGAGTGGATCTTCTTGGATCAATGCTTCAGGAAATGTTTCTGACGCAGTGGTCATCCGTCCGGGTCAGGGCATGTTGGTTTATGCCAACGCTCCTAGAACTCTTCGCATGGGTCCTTCTGGCACCTCTGTGTCTTCGTTCTGGGAGGTGCGGGACGAACCACTTCCTGTTCTGATCAAAGCGCGTGTTCCCAACTTCACCGGGCCAATGAATCCGCTTTGGCGCATCGGAGGAACAGTCAGATTGTCTGATTTAGGATTCGCGAACACCTTGAGGCCATTTTCGGATTCGCTGCAGAATTTTCGGACGGACGGCTCGATGCGACGGGAGGGGACTGCCTTTACGACAGGTTCGCAATGGGTCAATTCCGCGGGACAATCCGCGGATGGTGTGACTCTTGAGGGTTTTGAAGCCATGAATTTGAATGTTTCTCAAGACACCTGGATTACCCTTGCCCCGCCGCCGGTGGTTCTGGCGTGCTCCCCGGGAATTGAACCGTCTGCTATGAGAGTCCCCGGCGCGAGCCGGGTCCGACTCTCACCATGAAAAGAAAACGACATACCCCAGAACAGATCGTCAAGAAGCTGCG
>JAIXVN010000328.1 GCA_027483005.1 Verrucomicrobiaceae bacterium | reverse complement strand
GACGATGCACCTTCATCAAGTTTCAGAAATCCTTGCATCGTGCGGCTTTGAGAATGAATGGTAAAGGATGTCCCATCGACCGACGGGGTCCAGGTAATGCGACCGCCGCGCACGGACGCTTTTTGAACATCAGGACCAGGACTGGATCCTGCTTGAAAAGGGGATGCCGGATCATACCGCATCAGCTTGTTGTCGCGGCCTAGGGTGAAGTAGATTCTCCCTTCCGCATCTGCTGCCGGAAACTGGGGATAGTCCAAATGATCAATCAAGGTCTCCGCTGCTCCGGTGAGGGTATTGATGCGAACGAGAAGTCCTGAATTGCCATGGTCCTCTCGGTCCGCCTCCGTGCAGAGATACAGTTGCGTTCCACTGAGCGCGAGACCGCGTGCCCGCCAGAAGCCGCGGCCCAAGATGCTGATCGTTCCGTCGGGCCTCCGAACCTTGACGACCCCGGGAGATTCGGGACGGCTGTAGCCCTCGGGCATTTGTTCAAACGCCGCGTATTCGGAAAGATACAAACAGCCATCTGGACCCACTGCGATGCCATTGACTGGAGCCTGCCCACTCATGATCTCTCGGCTTGTGCCTGTTTCATGATCCCATTTGAGGATCTTGCCGCCTTCCAATGCCACGAAAAGATTTCCCGCAAGGTCACAGGCCAACTGCCGTGGACGCGTGATGCCCTCGATGATGTCCGCATCGATCCCGTCAACCCCGATGCGGAGGACCTTGCCGGGATTTCCATTGTCGCCCAGATCGATGCCGACAAACACATCGCCGGTCTTGTTCGCGCTCAGGCCGAACATGCCGGGCGTCTGCTTCGCGCGCCACACCGACATGGTTCCCTCGGTCGGATTCCAGCGTTTGATCTCGCGGCGATTGAACTCGGTGAAAAGCACAGCTCCGTCGTGGGCGACCGCGGTGCCAAAGCTGTAGTGGGCCTCGGCAATCGGAATGGCATCGCAGGTGCCAGCATCACCATGCGTGGGAGCCTTAACCGCATCCTGGATCTCGGATGCGGTGCCTGGCACTCCCAGCTGCGCTAACAGCAGGACGGCTATGGTGATGGTCCTCATGGATATCCCTCAGCGATCGAAAACAAATCGATAGTCCTTGCCGCGCAGCGCCGAGGAAAAAAGCTCCACGCCCTGTGCCTTGAGCGCTTCAACGGTCGTGGGCCAAGCGGGCAATGCGATGGATTGATTTGCAGCGGCAAACAGTTTCGGCCCAAAGCCGAGCGCGAACGGCTGACCTTCAAGCGGACCGTTCGACAGGCGGTTGCAACGTCGCCCTTCCGCATAAACACCGCCGGCATAGACGAATTCCACACTCGTGACCGCCTCTTTGGTGGCGTAATAGCCATTCTTGGCAATCAACGGCAAGGACGAGCCATCGGGGGCGATCGCAGTCACTGAATCCGCCCATTGCGGCTGGCGGATTCGCACCACACTGGCAGGCAATCCGTCCAACTGAATCTTCTGACGCATCACCTCGGTGGCCGTGGCACCCGCCCTTAAAGTGGATTTCACCGTACCGGCGGATCCCTTGGCGGTAAATTCCAGTGCCAGGTTGCAGGTCAGACAGGCGGCGTCGCGCTCCAGCAGATGCGAGCGCAAGTTCACGAATCCAATCTGACCGTGGTAATCGCAGCACCAGGTTGCTTCCAGAACGTTACCGCTGAAGCCCCGCACACCCTCCTTGTCACAAACGATGTTGTGATGTCCGAAGCCTCCGTTTGCCGCCTGATTCTGTAGAAACTGATTATTCAAATGGCGCTCGGCCATATCCCAGTAGCGGGATTTTTGAGTCACACGGCCCAGTTCCAGATTCAGGCGTAGCCAATCGGCTTCGGCACAGCCTTCGTCACGCTCGTCCACCACCTTGCATTTCTCCAGAATGCCGCCAGACGGATTGATGTAGCCACCCTGAACCAGCTCATCCCAGCGTTTCTCGACGCGTTCCAGATAGGACCTGTCTTTTGTTTCCTCAAAAAGAAGCAGCAGCGACACCTGACAGCAGAGCATTCCGTGGGAATGATCGAGGGGAATGCGGTCGATCGATTTGTAGAACTCAGCGATGGCCTTGGCGGCATCGAGGTATCTTCTGTCGCCGGTGAGTTTGGACAACTTCACAAGACCTTCCATGGCGGGGAACCAGCAGGTCACATAGCCTGAAGCATAACTCGTGCCACTGATGTATTCCGTCATGCGCGCCGGATCAGTGAAACGCGGGACAATGCCGACATAAAAGTCGCCGAGCTTTTCTGCCGTTGCCAGGATCTCCTTGTTGTCTGGAAAAGCGCGGGAGGCTTCGATCAACCCACAGAGCATTCGTGCGTTGCCCCACAAAGCAGGCATCATCAGATTGCTCTCACCATCCTTGGTGCGGTCAATGGGTTGTTGCCAATCGATTTCCCCCGAAGCACAGAAGTAACCACCCGCCCGCTGATGTTTCGGGGCCTCTTTCAGCAGTTCAGCAAAGGCCGGATTCACTTCATTGGAATTCCGTGCGTTCAACGCCATGATCTCAATGAAGCGTCCGGAGATGTCCCCGGAGTAATTCTTGAAGGGCCGGAACGGCATGCCCCCTTCGCTGACCTTGTCAAATTCCGGAGCGCTCTCGCCGGTGAGATCGGCGCGCAGCCAAGAAACGGAGTCGAAGGGCGAAGTGCGGAACCGGGCCATGTTGGATTCCGACGCGACACCGACCTCTCCGCCCAAAGTGATCTGAGGATCGATCCCGGGGTTCGATGACGATCCCGGGTCGGCAACCAGAAGATTTGTGAGTGAATTGGCCAGCAATGCGGCGAGAACTAGAATCGGAGTCGTTTTCATGCGTCTTTCTTAGTGATTTCGTTTTTGAAGTGGGTCCAGCTGTAGAAGGGTTGGTTTGGGCGGAATCCCCGCTTGCCCCGGATGGGGCAACTGGGATGGAAGCAAGCATTTTGGATGTTGTGATTGGCACCTGGGGCGTTTGTTTGGCCGATCCTTACTCTCCTTTTAATTCGATGGTTTCGCCGACGGCTGTCTTGAGGCTAAAGCGTGGGCCTGAGGCGCTTTCCGCAGGCTTGCCATTTCGGATAATGCGGACGTTTTTGTCCGGCCAGGGATTCTGGACAATGCCGTCTCCGCCCTTTTCGCTGGTGATTTTCACACCGGAGACAATGCCACCCTTGAGTTCCGCCGAAACGAGGAAGGCGCCCTTAGTGCGCAAGGTCCCGAAGCGCGCGTCCTGATCCTTGGGCCAGCATGGGAACAAGCGGATCACGCCTTCGTGGCTTTGCAACAACATCTCAGTGACGCCGAGCGCTGGCGAGACATTCTCGATGCCGCCGCCGCCGAAGCTGAGCAGTTTGTTAGGCAAAGCGTTTCGGGCATACATGTTGTTCAACTCGGCGAGGATCTTTTTCGGATCATAACCGACGCGGGCGCAGGCGGCATACCATGAGGATGCGCCGTTGGAGTCCTGCCAGCGACTCATGGCATTGATCATGTTGTGGGAGATTTCAAGGAGCTTTGGATCGCTGTCCAGTCCGATGGCGCCTGCTGGATAGATATGCTGGATGCCAAGGGTATTCCCATCACCCCATTCCATGCCTTTTTCGGTGTAACGAAAAACGGTATTCCCATCCTTTTCCCGAAGCGGGAAGGCACTGATTTTTGCCGTGATGTCCTTCCATTTGTCACGCTTTTCGGCATTGACACCCAGCGCCTCGCTCATGGGGATCATGTTGTTGAAGAGGGTCTTGACCAGACCCAGCGAAAGTAGTCCGTTCATGTCCGGTCCCGAGCCTTCGTGGATGGAGTCGTTGTAGATGACGTAACGGCCGTTCTCCGCCTTGAGATAGTCCTCCCAGAATGCGGCGGTTTCGCGCAGATAGGTGTAGCCGGTGGTCTTCAGCCATTCGTTGTCCTGCGTGTGCTGCCAATACCAGATGAAGAGCAGCGCGGCATAGGCGGCGTTCGAGCGCTGGCCGAGGTCCAGATCTTTTCCATACGGGGTCATACCCCACGGGCCGATGGAAACTGGCAGATGAATGCCCTTCCATCCTTTGGATTGTGAAAACTGCCTGCCGAGCGGGATGGCCTGGTTCATGGCATCATAAAACGGCAGTGTAGTCTCAACGTGGTTGGCGGGATAGAGGCCGTAGAAGGGGGCCTGGAAATTGTAGTTGAGATGAAAGTCGCCAAACCACATCGGATCGTTCACCGTCAGCCAATTTCCCCACAACCCGGGGGCGACCTTGCCCGCGCGACTGCAAGAACCCATGATATACCACGAGGCATACCAGCATTGCTCGATGGTCTTGTCGGGAATCTCGATGAACGACCGGCTCCAGAAATCATTCCACCACTGGCGATGGGCGGCGGTATTGGCGGCGATCTGAGAGCTTGTCAGACTGCCGACGAGCGCCTTGGCCGATTCTAAAGGATCCGATCCCTTGGTGTCCAAGTCACTGAGTATGGCCGTGGCGATGACAACGGACCTGCCAGGATCGAGATTGAGTTCGGTTGCGTTTTCGGTGCCGATGACCCGTGTGGCGAGTCCGACTTTACGGCCCTCGGCCTTCGGGGCATCTGGCTCATAGAGGAATCCGGCAACGCCGTCGGTGATGGATCCAGTGGATTTCAGCACCTTGCCATCCATCAGCACGGTCATTTGCTTGCCATCATAGACACCCGCCACATGGACCCACTGGGTCAGCGGAATCGTTTCGTCGCATTGCAGCACACAATCTCCGATGGCAAAGCGCAGGTGACTGTTGGATAGGCCGAGGCTGTAGGACTGGTTCCACTCGCCTTTACTGACGATGTAGTCGGCCACGGTGGATAAGGTGGCGGCTTTGATCCAGCCGGAGACGGTGAGCGCCCTGGAAACATCCGGCGCGGCGAGCGGCTTGCCGGCTTTCCCGTCGAAGGTTTGGACATCCTTCCTTGCCCCCTTGGCGAGCGTCGCGATTTCCTCAATGCTCAGGGCGCGGTCGAAGACAGCCACATCGCCCAATTCGCCGTTGAAGATCCATCGTTCACCACCGTGCTGTTCGCAGCCGATTTTGACCGGATTGGCGCTTGCCGTGATGCTGGCCGGCACGGCCGCTGCGCTGGCTCCCATGAAATTTTTCAGCGTGATGGCGAGCGGTTTGCTGCCTTTGTTGGAAAGCTCGACACATGACAAATTTTGATTCGCATCCACCCAGGCGCGGGAGGTCATGGCAGCGTCCCCATTG
>JAIXVN010000373.1 GCA_027483005.1 Verrucomicrobiaceae bacterium | reverse complement strand
GCCGCCGCCTCGCTCCGCCAGCATCAGCCCGTGGCGCTTCAGGTCGGTGTCGGGGCCGAAGGGGCCGAGGATGTATTGGGCGCAACCGACCAGCAGGCTGCGCAGATAGGCATCGCCCGCTTTTGAGATGCGCAGTTGTTTGTCGAGACCTCCGGATTGATCCCGCTTCGGCACCAGGCCGAGGTAGGCTCCGACGTCGCGCGGGTTCTCGAAAAGCTCGGGGTCCTCGATGGTCAGGACAAAACTCAGTGCGGTGATGGGTCCGATCCCGACGATTTGACGCAGGCGCTGGGTCGCCGGATACTTCGATTCACAGAGTGTCTCGACCGCGCGGTCCAGCTCGCGGATCTTCTGGGTCATCAGATCAATGACCTGGAGAGACGGCTCGATGCTGTCGAGCAAGGCACTGTCCCTTTCAGCGAGCAGCGTGCGGCAGCGTTTGGCGAAACAGGCGCTGTTGGGTGAAGGCAACGCCACGCCGAGGCTTTTCTGACGGGGTCATTTTCTGACGGGGTCAGTCCCGAAAATCCAGTGTTCGTTCCCCGCTGTCGCTGTCAGATCGCTCGTCTGATTGAACCCGATGCGGTTCGGAATCCTTTCTTTCCCGACCCAGGGTAGCTCGAATACGAGAGGTCTGTTGGGGATCACCCCTTGACCTAATGGGTGACCACCGAGGGGACGGGTTGGTTGGTGCTCCGACCGAAATCTTGACGCAAACATGTCTGCCGATGGCCCCCCCGAAACCGGAATCCCTTGCCTGATGAGCCATCAGTTTCCGCTCACCGTGGCGCGAAAGAACGCGGCGGCCCCGGGTTTCGGGCCGGTGAAGGTGCGCAGCCCGCCGGGCTGAGGCAGGCCCTGATTGCCGGGAATGTCCCAGGGTTGCCACTGCTGGAGGTCGTCGGAGTACTCGATGACGGCGGACCGATTTGCCGGGAGATCGAGGCTGAACGAAACCTGTGGGCCATTGAGCGACACGGAAGAGCGGAGCCTCGATGCGCCGGACAGGGGATTGGTGCCGGCGAGGAACTCGGCCTGGTTGTTGGAGCCGTCGCCATCGGGGTCGGCGGTGGCAGCGCCTTGCGGGCTGGTGCCGGATGCAAACAGGGCGGTGCGCCATTGATCGTAGGTTTGGCGGTTGGGGAGTTCGCTCTGAATCCAGCCTGTTAGAAGAGCCACGCCTGCGGGATCGACCACACCGCTTCCCAGCGGCGGCATGCGGGTGAAGCCGTTGGCGGCGGCCGTGCGGTTGAGGAGGATGGAACGCACGGTGTCGCCGGGGACGACGAGTTTGTTGAGGGGATTGCCGCCGTTGTTGCTGGCGTTGCCGAGGATGAGGCCGGTTTGGTCGAGGCTGAGCTCGTGGCGGCCGTCCCAGGCGGACGGGGTGGCGGTGCCGCCGTCCATGTGGCAGTAGGCACAGTTGACGGCGAGGTAGGATCGCACGCGGGCCTCGGCGGGATAGGTCGTTTCGTCCGGCCGCAGGTGGCGCGGCAGGAGGTTGGTGGAGTCCGGGTTGTTCGAGAAGTATCCGCCGCTTTTCAGGACATCGATCTGGTTGCCACTGAAGCCCGGGATGAGGCTGGCGAGGTTGTATTGGCGGGTGTTGGTGGAGAGCGCGAAGCCAGCCTGCGGGGTGTGGCAGGTCATGCATTCGGAGCGACTGGGGATGCGCCAGCGCTGGGTTTGCGGAGTGCCATCGACAGTGATGGAAAGGTCGAAGTCCTCGCCGGGTTCGCCGACGAGAGTGGCTTCGGTGCCGGCTTCGTTCCAGCGGTAGCTGACGCCGTAGGCACCGCTGGCGTTTTTCACAAGCAGGCGGGTTTCAAGGCGCTTGCGGGTGGTGGGATTGCCGCGGGTGGTTTCGATGTCGAAGTGCTTCACCCAGATCTGGCCGCTGGGGAAGGTCCACTCGCCATCGCGCGACCAGGTGATTTTCGACGAGGCATTCGGGATGGAAAACCAGCGGCGCTTGATGGCGTGGTCGCTCCAGAATGGCAGGTTGATCTGATAGGGCAGGAGTCCGGGCGCGGGCGAGAGGTCTGTTAGATCGGAGAAAAGCCCGGTGGCCGTGAGAGTGGCGGGGTAGGTGCTGGTGTCGGTGACCGTGGTGATGCGACGGATGAGGTTGTCGTTGATGTCGGCCATCAGCACGTCACCGTTCGAAGGATCGCGGCCGAAGCCGACGATGCCGCCCTCGCCCAGGATGCGGGCGACGGTTGGCGGATTGCTGCCATTGCGAACGAGCGACCAGACGTTCCCCGAGTTGTAATCCGCGAAGAGATAAGCGCCGGTGAGCGAGGGCAGGCGCGTCCCGCGATAGACGAGGCCGCCGGTGACGCTGGTGCCCTGGAAGGTGCCGCTGCCGCGCTGGTAGTCGTAGAGTGGATTGATGGAAGTGAATCCGCCGGGCGCGCCGGTGACGGGTCCGGCGATGGTTCCTTCGCGCCAGACCCAGCCGTAGTTGCCACCGCGATTGAGGATGTTGATCTCCTCGCGTGCGCCGCCGCCGACATCGCCGCACCAGAGTTCGCCATTGGTGGGATCGAAGGAAAAGCGCCAGGGATTGCGCAGGCCGGCGGCCCAGAATTCGGTTCTAACAGAAGTGGGGGTGACGGCGATGCCATTGAAGGTGGTGGCGCCGACCCAGGGGTTGTCGGCGGGGATTTCGTAGGCGGGCAAGCCACCGTGGAGGACGATGGCGGGGTGGTTGTTTGGTGGGAGGTTGTCATCATCGGTCGCGGGGGGATTTCCTACGATCTCGGTGCCTTCCAGATTCACGTCGATGCGCAGGAGTCCGGCGAAGACGTCTTTGTCGATGCGCTGGCTGTTGGCATACTGATCGTTCTGCCCGCCTTCATCGCCGAGGGAGATATAGAGATAGCCATCGGGCCCGAAGTGGAGGTCGCCGCCGTTGTGGTTCCCGGCTTCGTCGGCTTGTTGGATGAGAATGCGCTCGGAGGCGAGGTTGGCGGTGGGCGTGGCGGAGGTCGGGTTGTTGAAAGTGATGCGGGAAACGCGCTGATGCAGGGCACCGTTGATGCTGACGGAGTAGAACAGGAAGACGTGGCCGTTGCTGGCATAGTTCGGGTGGAAGGCCATGCCGAGCAGGCCGCATTCGCTGCCGGTGTTGATCGCTTCGGCCGGGCTGCGGCCGTTGAAGAGCCCGCCGGTGGCGGCACTGAGGGTAAGGACGGTGCTGGCGGTGGGCGTGGCGGCGTTGACGTTCGGGATCACCCTCAACAGGCCGCCCTTTTGACAGATGAAGAGGCGTTGGGAGTCGCCCGGTGGGGAGGCGATGCAGACCGGTTGATCAAAGGTGAGAGCAGGAAAGGCGTTGACGGCCTGGATCGAGACTGGCGGTGGCGAGGAGGGGACCTGGAAGGAGCTGTTGGGAATGCGGAGTTGGTCGGAGAAGGTGAGCGTGACGGTGGCGGGCTGGGAGAGTCCGCCCGCACCGTTGACGCGGTAGGTGAAGCTGTCGGAGGCTGGCGTGCCGGAGTTGTGGGTGTAGAGGATGCTGCCGTTCGGGCTGATGGTGGCGGCGCCGAACCGGGGAGCTTGTACGATGGTTAACGTAGTGGGATCGAGGGTGCCGCTGTCGTTTGCCAGCACGGGGATGCGGACCTTCTGCTGGCGGTGGAGCGTGGCGGCATCGGCCACAGTGATGGGCGGCGGGAAGTTCGGGTTGGGGCCGATGCTGATGCTGTTGAGGATCTCGTTCTGGCTGAGGGCGCGACGGTGGATGCGGACTTCGTCGTAGGTGACGTTGGCGCAGGAGTCGCTGCCGAATTGCGAGCGGCCGAGCCAGTTGTTGACGTCCTCGATGGCAGCGAGCTTGAAGGGCAGGTCGCGGGTGGCGGCGAGGGTGCCGTTCAGATACCAGGCCAGTTGGCCGCCGCTGCTGCCGGACGAGCCCGCGCCGTCGGTGTAGGTGATCGCGAAGTGGTGGCGGGTGCCGGTGGCGAGTGTGAGGTTGGAGTCGGTCTGCAACTCGGTGGCATCGTTGAGGCGGCCGACGAGTCGCTGCTGGTTGGCCGTGGTGCCGCGGTTGATGGCGAGCATGAGGTTGTCGCTCGATGCGGTGGTGCCCGGGGCGGCGGTTGCGGTGTGGAGAATTTCACCTGGAGCAGCCCCGGCACCTTGGGCGGCGGTGTTTCCTGTCAGGTTGGTGCGGCCGACATCCACGAGGCGCTGCCAGTTTTTCGCGCTGACAGGCGTGGCCCAGAGTTCGAAGGTGAGGCTGGTTTTCGAGGAGACGATGCCGTTGGGCAGGTCCACGTAGGCAGAGATGGCGGCCGGGGTTTGATTGCCGGTGGTCGATCCCGGCAGGGTGAGTGCGGAGCCCGAGAAAACGGCCCCATTTCCGCGCACCGTGGCGGTGGCGTTTCCGACAAGATCGGGGACCGAGGTGCCGGAGGTGGCGTTGCCTGCTGCATTTCCAAAGGACCAGCGGTGAGCGATGTCAGAGAGCGGGAAGGCCGGGTTCGGCCCGGAGGCTGAGCTGGCGGTGATCTCCGCCTGGGTCATGGCATGGTCATAAACGCGGACCTCGTTGTAAGCGGCGTGCGTGTTGCGATCCGCGCTCCAATGCGAGCGACCGAGCCAGTTGTTGACGTCCTGGATCTGGTTGAGGCGGAAGCTGGTGTCGAGCGTGGCAACGAGCGTACCGTTGCGATACCAGGACGCCCTGCCACCGGTGGTGGAGTAGGTTCCGATCCCGCTTTGAAAGGTGAGGACGTAGTGGTACTCGGTGCCTGAGGTGGTGGCGAGGTTGGTATCGGAGATGCCGTATTGGCCGGTGGTGTCACCCGCCCCAATTCCGTTGATTCGGGTTTCGAACCGTTGCTGGCTGATGTTTCCGGCGGTTCCTCGGGCGAGGGTGAGCGTAAATCCATCGAAGGAGCTGGTGGTGCCAGGTGCGGTGGTGGCGAGGCCGGTGATTTCTCCAGCCGCGCCGAGGCCATCACCGGCCTGGGTGATGCGACCGAAGTCGAGGAGGCGCTGGAACTGCTGATAACTGAGAGGCGTGGCCCAGATCTCCACGGTAAGATTCGTTTTGGACGAGATCATGCCGTTCGGCAAATCGAGGTAGGCGGAGATCGTGGAGGCTGGCTGGTTGCCGTTGGTGGTGCCGGGCAGGACGACGGCGGAACCGTCGAAAGTCGCACCGACACCGCGAATGGTGGC
>JAIXVN010000602.1 GCA_027483005.1 Verrucomicrobiaceae bacterium | reverse complement strand
AAGCGGCGGCCTGGGATCCGGCGGCGTTTCGGAAAGCCAGGCCGAATGGATCGTTCTCGGGCCGTGGTTGGTGACGTGGAGTGTGCAGCGGACCTCCTCGCCTACCGTGGCATACCTCGGCAGCAGGCGCTGGGCCTTGAGCCCGGTGGCTTTGCGGAGAAAGGCCCACGGCACGGCGATCAGGATCAGCGCGAGGGTGAAGGAAAAAATCTGGTAAGCCGAGGCCCGAGGCGGACCGACACCGATCATGCTGGCGACGACCAGCAGCACGCACAGCCCAAGGCCGGCCGGGCGGATCCGCCGGGCGAAGAAGAAATTCATCCCGGCTCCACGCCAGTAGGTGTGATGCAGCCTGCGCTCGGTGCGTTCACGTCGCGCGCTGGTCCTTGGGGTGCTCACACCGGGACGGGAGTGCGTTCAATGAGATCGGCGACGATGGACCGCGCGGTGATGCCGGAATAGCGGGCCTCCGGTTCCAGGGCCAGGCGATGCGCGATCACGTCCGCCGCCACTTCCTGGATCGTTTCCGGCAGGACGAAATCCCGACCCTCGAACAACGAAAGCGCCTGCGCGGTCTTCATCAGCGCCAGCGAGGCACGCGGGCTGGCCGCGAGCTGGATCTGCTTGTGGCCGCGCGTGGCGGCGACGAGCGAGACGACGTAGTGCCGCAGCTCATCGCTGAAACGCACCGCCCGCGAGGCGGCCATGAGTTCGAGAAATTCCTCACGCGTGGCCACCGGCTCCAGCGAATCAACCGGGTGGCTCTCGCTCTGATCCGCGAGGATCGAGGCCTCCTCGGCGGCGTTGACATAGCCCAGCGTGCACTGCATCGCGAAGCGGTCCATCTGCGCCTCGGGCAGGGGATAGGTGCCCCGGAACTCGACCGGATTCTGCGTCGCGATGACGAAGAACAGCCCTTCGAAATCATGCTGCCGACCCTCAATGGTGGCCTGCCGTTCGGCCATCGCCTCCAACAGCGCACTCTGCGTGCGGGGCGAGGCGCGGTTGATCTCATCCGCCAGCAGGATGTCGGTGAAAATCGGTCCGGGGTGGAAACGGAACTCCTGGGTCCGGGGATCGAGCACGGAGATGCCGAGGATGTCGGAGGGCAGGAGATCGGGGGTGAATTGCACCCGCTTGAAGACCGCGCCGGAAAGGGATCGGGCGATGGCCTTGGCGAGCGTGGTTTTTCCGGTCCCGGGGTAGTCTTCCAGCAGCACGTGTCCGCCGGCGGTCATGCAGGCCAGCACCCGGCGGATCACCTTGTCCTGTCCGCGCACCACCGTGCGGATCGCTTGCTCAAGTCGGGCGGCGGTCTCGTAGGGCGTGGATCCGGTCATGGGTCGGTTTTTCTCGGGCGATCGGCTTCGGCGCTTTTACGATGGATCTCGTACATTTCCTGGAGCGCGGTGGAGGCATCGGCCTCGCCGCCGATCTTCAGGCGCTCGAGGTTCTGGGTGTTCAGGTAATCGCGGGTGCGGTCGCCATTGGCAAAGAGCGAGATCTCCCCCAGCACGCGCGGCCCGGCGGGGGTGTTGACCAGCGGGTAAAGCGGGTAGGTGGCGGACGAATCGCCTGCCTCGCCGATGCGGGCGGAAATGCCGGTCCAGCCGCCCTTGCGGATGACGCCGAGGAGGGTCGCAGGGAGCTGGGTCTTGAGGGCGCCGGTGAGTTCGTGACCCAGGTTCTGAAGCAGCCGGCTTTGCCCGCGGCCACGGTCGAGATGCGCGGTGAGGCCGATCGCGGCCTTGGCATCGCCCTTCAGGATCGCCGCGTTCCAGGCTTCGAACACACGACGGGCCTCCGCTTCCGTGGGGCCTTCGCCAGCTGGGAGTGCCTTGAGCTCGGCGCTTTCCGAAAGGCAGAGAGCCTCCCAGTTTCTCGACCACTCGGCCGCCCGCTCGTCGGCCCAGGCCTTGATCTCGCGGAGTTTCTCGGCAGGCGGAGCGGACGGGCGCAGTCCGGCGGCAAGAAGCCAGCCGCCATTTTCCCGCACCAAATAGAAGGTCCTGAGATCGGCGCGGCCCGGCTCACGTGGCGAGAACATCTGGAAGGCCGCCACCGCAGCGTCGCCGATTTCCTGAAAGCCCAGCAGCATCGGTGTCCTCTGGGCGGACTGATGCAGATCCTGCCAGATCATCGCCAGCCTCATCACGCCGAGACGGGCAAGCGTTGGATCGCCCTCAAGCGAAAGCAAGGGGATCAGCCCGACCGCCGAATCGCCGCGCAGGGCCTCGACCAGACGATCCACCGCGTCCTTGGCCTGCTCGATCCGGGTGGCGGGAAAATCCCTGCGCCAGGCGGCGGGCAGGTCGTGCAGGATGACGTCGCTGGGCTCCGGGGGCGGCTCGTCCGAAGCAGGCTCACCGAGGTAGAAACTTTCCGGAAGGTCGATCCTCCACAGTCCCGCGCCATCACGCGTGAAGCCAAGCTCGAGGCTCTGGATCTGCGGCATGCTGGCCTTGCTGGTCCCGTCAGAGGCATCGAGCAGGGCGAGGTCCACCGTGGCCGCGCGATCGCCGGACTGGGAGTGGACCTGGGTGATGGTGCGGATCACTCCGGGAGCGGTGAGCAGGAGCCAGGGGGAATTCCTCGCCGTGGACGAAAAGCCTCCATCGACGGCGGAGACCCTGGACGACCAGTCATCCGGCAACTCCGACTGAAGGCCTCCGAGCATTCCCAGCACCGTGGCCTTGTCGCGCTTCGCACAGGCCTCCATGAAACGTCGCGTGAGCTGGTCCGGGGGAGTCTCGTGAAGCTCGTCGGGCTTGAGTTTTTTCGAAATCGCCTCCCTCAGGCGCTCGGCCGCCTTTTCACGGAGCTTGTTGAGATCGACGACCTGTTCGCGCATCATCCAGGTCTCGAGAGCGGTCAGTCGCTTGGAGATCGCGTCATCGTATCCGAGGCCGGTGTTCTCGAAGGACCCCGGCACCGGTGCAGCCTGCCAGCGGCCGTTCTTGCGGATCAGCCCGATGGCCAGGACCTTGAGGCGATCCGGATCAAAGCCACTCGCCTGCCTCACCAGCACGGCGGCCATGTCGCCATCGACGGTCCCGGGCCCGGCTTCCAGCTCGCCTTTCCCGATCTCGTCCGCGAGCCGCTCTATGCGTTGCTCGATCAGCTTGCGCTTGTCCTTGCCCGTCGCGGCGGAAAGCGCGGTGTCCCTTCCGGGTTCCAGGTCGATCTTCCTCTCGCGCAGCTTTTCCACGAAGCGCAGGGCCTCCTCGGCCGGAGCATCGGTGGCGGCGGCAAAGGCAGGCGAGCCGAGAGCGAGGGCAAGCAGGAGGGGTTTCACAGGGTTTGGTGGAACGTGTCGGTTTCCGTGAGCGAGAGGACAAAGCCGGTCAGCAGCTCGATCGTCTGCTCAACATCGCGCAGGTGGGCGGTTTCCACCACCGAATGCATGCAGCGCAGCGGCAGCGAAACCAGGGCGCTCGGCACGCCGTCGCGGGAGTGGAAGATCTTGTCGGTGTCGGTCCCGGTGAAACGGCTGCTCGCCTCGTGCTGGATCGGCACGGAACGTTTCTCCGCCACCTCGATCAGGCGCTTCACGACCTCCGGGTGATTCGCCGTGCCGTGGGAAAGCGAGGGGCCGCCGCCGAGGGTGACCTTTCCGAACTTCGCGGCCTCGATCCCCGGGGTGTCGGTGGCGTGGGTGACATCAAGGCAGATGCAAAGATCCGGTCGCAGGCGGTGGGTGGCCATCATCGCGCCATGGCCGCCGATTTCCTCCTGCACGGCATTCAGGCAGACGAGGGTCAGCGCGGGCTTTTTCTTTTCCTTCGCCACCCGTTTCAGGACTTGGGCGATGATGTAGCCGCCGATGCGGTTGTCGAGGGCGCGACCGACGAGGCGGTCGTTCGCGAGTTCCATCGGCCCGTCCTGGTAAACCGCCGGATGGCCGACGCGCAGGCCCATGGCGAGGACTTCCTTGGCGCTGGAAGCCCCCACATCCACCCAAAGGTCATGCACGGCGGGGGCTTTCTCGGTGCCGGCCTCGTCGCGACGCAGGTGAATGGCGGTGTTGCCAATGATGCCGGACACCGGGCCCTTGTCGCCGTAAAGGCTGATCCGTCGTCCGCGCGCGGTGGCCGCATCGCTTCCGCCCACACGGTCGATGCGGAGGAAGCCCTTGTCGTCGATGTGCTTGATCATGTAGCCGATCTCGTCGGCATGCGCCTCCAGCATCACGATGCGCGGGCTGCGTCCGGGAAGCACCGCCCAGGTCGAGCCATAGGCATCGCAGGCGGTCTCGGCGGCATGCTGGCCGATCCACTTCGCCCACACCCGCTGGCCAGGCATTTCAAAGCCGGTCGGACTGGGGGTCTCCAGCAGCTCGAACAGGAACTCACGGTCGTCTTTTCTCATCGGCATCGCTGGACATTGAAGCACGACGCACCGGGCTGGCAATCCCGCGCGTTGGTTTCGGTCGGAAATCGTCCGGCCCGACCGACGCCAATGGCTGCGGTCTGATCGAATCCTGTTGCCGAACCCTAACCCTCACGGGGTATCGCCTGCCTGTTGTGTCCACATCGACAATACTCTAAAATGTCGTCGTCAAAATAACCCAAAACCCTGCTCTCTAAGTAGCACCCCCCAAAAATCCAATGAAACCACGTCATCTCGCCACCTGCTCCCTTCTGTTCATCTCGCTGTCCACATTCTCCCAAGCAGCGGACATCGTGAAGGCTAACAATGCCACCGCCCTCGATACTGCCAGTTCCTGGACCGGTGGTGTTTT
>JAIXVN010000380.1 GCA_027483005.1 Verrucomicrobiaceae bacterium | reverse complement strand
TTCTTCCGGTCTTCGAGCGCGGTGGCCATCGCACCTTCGCCGACGTTCTTGATCGCCGCGAGGCCATAGCGGATGCCCATGCTGCCGGAGGGGGTTTTTTCCGGGGCGAAGCGGAGGCGCGAGGCGTTGAGATCGGGCGGAAGGATTTCGAGGCCCATCCGATGACACTCGGCCACGAAGACACCGATCTTGTCGGTGTTGTGGATTTCGTTGGAAAGCAGTCCGGCCATGAACTCGACCGGGTGGTTTGCTTTCAGATACGCGGTCCAATACGAGATGTGGCCGTAGCAGGCGGAGTGCGACTTGTTGAAGCCGTAACCCGCGAACATCTCGATCTTCTCGAAGATCTGGTTGGCGAGCTTTTCGCCGATGCCGTTGGTCTTTTCCGCGCCGGAAACGAACTTCGATCGCTCCTCGGCCATCTTCTTCGGGTCCTTCTTGCCCATCGCGCGGCGCAGAAGGTCGGCACCGCCGAGGGTGTATCCGGCGAGGAGTTTGGCGGCGTTCTGCACCTGCTCCTGATAAATCATGACGCCATAGGTGTTGCCGCAGACCTTCTCAAGAAGCGGATGCTCGTAGGTCGCCTTCTTGCGGCCCTTTTTCACCTCGATCATCTGGTCGATGAACTGCATGGCACCCGGACGATAAAGGGCGAGAAGGTCGATGATGTCGTCGATCTTCTCGATCTGGTACTTGCGACAGGTCTCGACCATGCCGCCGGATTCAAGCTGGAACACGCCCATCGTCTCGCCCCGGTTCAGGAGGTCGAAGGTCGCCTGATCGTCGAGCGGGACCTTGGTGATGTCGAACTTCGGCGTGTGGACGCGGATGTGCTCCACGGCATCCTGGATGACGGTGAGGTTCTTCAGGCCGAGGAAGTCCATCTTCAGCAGGCCGACCTCGGTGATCGCGCCCATGTCATACTGGGTCACGACCTCGCCTTCACTGGCGCGGGTGAGCGGGACGTGCTCGTCGAGCGAGCGGTCGCCGATCACGACGCCGGCCGCGTGGACGCCGACGTTTCGAACGAGGCCTTCGAGCTTCAGGGCGTAGTCCCAGAGCTCCTGGTAGGTGGTGGAGCTTTCAATGAGTTCCTTGAGCTCGGGCTTCGCCTCCCACTCGCCCCCCAGCGTGATGCCGGGCTTTGCCTCGATCATCTTCGCGATGCGATCGGCCTCGCCATACGAGACGCCCATCACGCGCGACACGTCGCGGATGACGCTCTTCGCACCCATCGTGCCGTAGGTGATGATGTGGGAAACACTACGTTCGCCGTACTTGCGGCGGACATACTCGATGACCTCCGGGCGACGGGACTGGCAGAAATCGATGTCGACGTCCGGCGGGCTGACACGCTCGGGATTGAGGAACCGCTCGAACAGCAGGCCGAACTTCAGCGGGCAGATGTCGGTGATGCCCATCGAGTAGGCCACCAGCGAACCGGCGGCGGATCCACGGCCGGGACCGACGGGGATGTTGTGGTCGCGCGCCCACTGGATGAAGTCGGCGGTGATGAGGAAGTAGGAGGCGAATCCGAGCTGGTTGATGGTGTCCACCTCGTACTTGAGGCGCTCCATTTTCTCGGGATCCTGCAGGCCTTCCTCGCCGTAGCGCTTCACCATGCCGGTGCGGCAGACGTTCATCAGGTACTCCTCGCGCGGCGAGCCATCGGGCGTGGGGAACTGCGGGTATTTTTCCGAGCTGGCGGAGTCGAGCTTGATCTCGACGTTGCACTGCTCGGCGATCTCAAGTGTGGCATCGCAGGCTCCGGGAATGTCGCGGAACAGGTGGCGCATCTCCTCGGCGCTCTTGAAATGAACCTCGGGCGTGTAGCGCATCCGGTTCTCATCGATCATGAGGTGGCCGGTGCCGATGCAGATCATCACGTCGTGGGCCTCGTGATCGGAGCGATCAAGGAAATGGACGTCGTTCGCCGCGACCGGGCGGAGATTGAGGTCTTTCGCGAGACGGAGCAGGCCGGGAGTGACGCGTTGCTGGGGTTCGAGCCCGTGGTTGTGGATCTCCACCCAGGTGTGCTCCTGGCCGTAAATGTCTCGCAGCTCGGCGAGGGTCTCGCGGGCCTTGTCCTCGTCACCGGCCAGCAACCACTCGTTGACCGGGCCGGAAATGCAGCCGGAAAGGCAGGTCACGCCTTTGGAAAAGCGGGCCAGCGCATCTCGATCGACCCGTGGTTTTCCGTAGTAGAGCCCTTCTAGGTGACCGAGCGAAACGAGCTTGCTGAGGTTCTGCCAGCCCTCGGCATCGCGCGCGAGCAGGGTCATGTGGGTGGCGCGCTTGCGGCCGACGAGGTCGCGTTTCTCGTCGATCTTTCCCGGGGCCAGGTAGATCTCGCAGCCAAGGATCGGCTTCACCTTCGCCTTTCTGCACGCCTGATAGAACTCGATCGCTCCGAAGAGATTGCCGTGATCGGTCATGGCCACGGCCGGCATGCCGAACTCCGACGCGCGCTTGGCGAGCTTGTCGGTGCGGATCATCCCATCGAGCAGGGAATACTCGGTGTGCAGGTGGAGGTGGACGAACGAGTCAGACATCAGGACGGCGCAGCCTGACCCAGCCCGGGGCGGAGGGCAAGGCGTGGGACACTGACAGCCCGTCCATTTTTGGCGGAGGCCTGAATTCCCGGGGGTTCAGTGATGAAAAACCGCGCAGCGGAAGATCAGGCAAGGGAGCCAAACCGCCGGGTCAGCTCCTCGTATCGGAACTGGAAAATGCGGTTCAGTTTCGGCTTCACGATGATCGGGTGGACGATCAAGCCGATCGGGCCAAACGGGAGCCCGTAATTCACCTCGTCGCAGGCCAGCACTCCTCCCTCGATCGGCTCGAAGGTGTGACGATGGTGCCAGAAGGCGTAGGGGCCAAACCGCTGCTCATCAATGAACGAGCGACCCTCCTCGACGGCCTTGATTTCGGTGACCCACGAAACCCAGGTCAATGGGGCCACCTTGACCTTGTAGCAGATGATCTGACCCTCGAACATCCTCTTGGGAGGATCGCCGAGGATCTTGAAGCCAAGTTCCGGAGGCGTGATGGAGTCGAGATTCGCGGGCGAGGAAAAGAAATCCCAGGCATGCTCCATGGAGATCGGGAGCTTTTGGGAGCGGGTGAACCGGTGGATCTTCATGACGACAGCCTGTGCCTGATCTCAAGTCCCGCAACTGCCGATTTCACCACTTGGGGTCCATGCCGAGGGACTTGGCGAGAAAGGCCCACTCGTCCGCCGTCTTTTCGATCATCTTCGCGAGGGCGGTTCCGGCTCCGTGGCCGGCACTGGATTCCACGCGGATCAGCACGGGCGGGCCGTCCTTGGCCTGGCATTCCTGGAGTCGCGCGGCGAACTTGAAGCTGTGGGCGGGCACGACGCGGTCGTCATGATCCGACGTTGTCACCAAGGTGGCGGGATAGCGCGTCCCGGGCTTGAGGTTGTGATAGGGTGAGTAGGCGTAAAGGGCCTTGAACTCCTCGGGATTCTCCGAGCTGCCGTAGTCACTTTTCCAAGCCCAGCCGATGGTGAACTTCTGGAATCGGAGCATGTCCATCACGCCCACCGCAGGCAGCGCGGCGGCGAAAAGCTCCGGCCGCTGGGTCATGCAGGCCCCGACGAGCAGTCCGCCATTGCTGCCGCCCTGGATGGCGAGCTTTTCACGCGAGGTGATCCGGTTGGCGATCAGCCACTCTCCGGCGGCAATAAAATCATCGAAGACGTTCTGTTTCCGCAGCTTCGTCCCGGCTTCGTGCCATTCGCGACCATACTCACCGCCGCCGCGGAGGTTCGCCACCACCAGCACGCCACCCATTTCCAGCCACACCGCACGGCTGATCGAGAAACCGGGTGTCATGGTCGAATTGAAGCCGCCATAGCCGTAAAGAAGCGTCGGGTTCGACCCATCGCGCACCAGGCCCTTCTTGTGGACGATGAACATCGGCACGCGGGTGCCGTCCTTGCTCGGGTAGAAGACCTGCTCGGTCTCGCAGGCGGCGCTGTCGAACCCGACTTTCGGACGACGGAACAATCGGCTTTTTCCCGTGGCGAGGTCGAGTTGATGGATCGAGCCCGGCTCGGTGAACCCCGTGAAGCCATAGAACGTCGTCTTGTCCTTCGAGCGGCCACCAAACCCGCCCACATCTCCGATGCCCGGCAGCTCCAGGTCGCGCAGTTTCCTTCCGGTGAAATCATAACAACTCACCGCGCTCTTCGCATCCTGCAGATAGGTGCAGACGAGTTGCCCACCGACTGAACTCACCGCGTCGAGTTGATGCTTCGTTTCCGGAATGATCTCCTTCCACTCGGACTTCGCGGGCTTGGTCACGTCGATCGCGATCACCCGACCCAGCGGGGCGTTCAGGTCGGTCTTGAAAAGGAAAACCGTTCCGACGTGATCGATGAAGTCATAAGAGGCATCGGCCTCATTGAGGAGCTCGACCACCTTGGCCGCCGGGTCTTTCAGATCGCGGTAAAACACCCGGTTCTTGCGTTCGGTGCCCTCCTGGAGATTGAGGATCAGATAAGAACCATCCTCCGTGACCCCGCCGCCGATGTTCCAGTTCGGCTGGTCCTTGCGCTGATAGATGATGACGTCGTCCTCCTGCTTCGTGCCGATCTTGTGGAAACAGAATTTCTGGAACTCGTTCTTCCGCGTCAAAGTTTGGCCCTCCGGTGGCGCATCGAAGCGGCTGTAGTAGAATCCGCTGCCATCGCGGGCCCAGGAAACACCGCTGAACTTCACCCAGCGCAGGTGGTCGTCGAGGTCCTTGCCCGTCGCCACATCCCGCACCCGGATTTCCTGCCAATCGCTGCCTCCCGAAGAAAGCTTGTAGGCCAGCAGGCGACCATCCTCGCTGGGCTCGTGGCCTGCCAAAGAAACCGTGCCGTCCTTCGAAAGCGTGTTCGGATCGAGCAGCACCCGGCCTTCCCCATCCGCTGCATCCGCCACCATCAGCACCGACTGGTTCTGCAGGCCGGAGTTTCGGGAAAAGAACCACTTGCCACCGGACTCCTCGGGCATGCCGATCCGCTCGTAGTTCCAGAGGGCTGCCAGCCGCTTTCGGATCGCCCCGCGGTGCGAAATCGACTTCAGATACGTCCCGGTGACCTCATTCTCGGCCTTGATCCAAGCCTTCGTATCGGCCGCGTTGTCGTCCTCCAGCCAGCGATAGGGATCCTCGACCTTGGTGCCGAAATAATCATCGACCACCGCCTCCTTGCGGGTCTCAGGATAAGTTGGAGCGGCCAGGGCGGACAAGGGAAGCAGGCTGAGGAGCAAGGATTTCATGCGGCGAAACGGAACGCCCACAACCTGCGCGGCAATGTTCTTCCGTCAACGTCGGATCATCCGATGGAAGCCCGGTTTCGCTCATCGACCTGCTCGTTGAGCGTGCAGAAGTCGTAGAGCCAGCCGATGCCGAAAACCCCGCCGGTCAGCAGCCACAGGATGCCGGTGCCGATCTTCCCCAGATAGAATCGATGGACCCCAAAGACTCCGAGGAAGGTCTGGAGGATCCACGCCACCGAGTAGTCATAACGCCCCGGGGTGAAGCGTCGGGCTGCCTCTTTTTCCATCGATGGAATCAGGAACAGGTCGACCAGCCACCCGATCCCGAGAAGCCCGGCGGTGAAGAACCAGATCACTCCGCTGATCGGCTTGCCGAAGTAAAAGCGGTGCGCGCCGGTGAAACCGAAAATCCAGAGCAAGTAGCCGATCGTCTTGCTGTGCGTGGGTGTTTGCATGCCGACTGGATAGCCGCGCTCCACCAGCCCGTCCCGTGTAAAGTCCGGGCTTGTTTGGAGCGCTCGATCCGGCCGTTCATTTTCCGCCCAGCAAGATCTCGTGGATGATGAGCCAGTTTTCCTGAGGCGCGGTCACCCGCACGCGGAGCTGCTTCGTCCCCGCAGCGGCAGTGCCGGAAGCCTTGCCTTCCTTGAACTCGGCGAGCTTGGTCCAGGTGCTGCCATCGGTGGAGGCCTCCAGCACACCTGATTCCAGCTTGTCACCATTCCTGCTGGCAGGTCCGCCGGTGACCACTTCGACCGCAGTGGCTGCCGTGAGTGGTGACTTCAGCTTCAACGTCACATCGTCGCCCGTTTTCAAGGCCCGGTTCGCCCAGAAGAACGTGTCCTGGCGGCCATCGAAGGCCGACTCGATGAAATGGCCCTCATACAGGTCGAGCGACGACTGGATCACCGAGCCGTCCTTCGTTTCCTTCTTAGGCGCGGGCACCGGTTTGGCATAGTTGAGCTTGCCGCCGTCGTAGTGCTTCATGACTCCGGTCAGGCGGCTACTAAAGTCCTCGTAGTTCTTCCGGTCGAGCGGTGTCCATGCCACCTCGGCCAGCGCGGAGAGACGCGGAAAGGCCAGGTATTCGACCTTCTTCATGTCCTTGCCATACTCGGTCCAGAGCTGCGCCTGGGTGCCGAGGATCTGCTTCTCCTGCGCCGCGTTCTCGGCCACGAAGGTCGGATTGTAGGAGTAAACCGTCTTGATCGGAAGCATGCCGCCGATGCACTCGAACTCCTTGCCCTTCGCCAGTTCCGAAGCACCCGGGGCCTGGTAGTAGTCGAAGTAGGTGTGCGAGGTGGTGGCCATGACGACATCATTGCCCAGTGCCAGCGCATGCTTCGCCCACTTCGCATCGCGCCAGACCA
>JAIXVN010000251.1 GCA_027483005.1 Verrucomicrobiaceae bacterium | reverse complement strand
GGCCAAGGGCTACCGCGAGAAGTGGAAGGACATCAACGCCCCGGTGACCCGCGCGAAGATCGAGGAACTCAGCAAGAAGTAAGTCGTTCGCGACCCGCTTTCCCCAACGGCGTCCGGTTTGCTCCGGCCGCCGTTTTTCATTTCATGAATTTGGTCGTTTTCGTCCCGTGACCGTTGGGATCGAAATCGGTCCGCGTGTCCCAATCCCCATCGCGATCCCTGTCTTCCCATCGCGATTCCTCAATCCCGTTCTTGAAGACCCGGCGGTAGGACGGATTTCCCGTGCCTCCGGGCGTCACCAGCTCGGAGGTCCGCACTCCTTGATCGAAATCGGAGACCGAATCGAAGGTTCCATCGTGATCGAGATCCTCTGATCGCTTCACCACGATGCCCGCCTCGTAGTCGATGCGCACGTCCCAACGACCGTCGAGATTCCCATCCTCCACCCTCAGCTGCGGACGCTGGAAATCGTCCAAGGTCGTGCGCACGTCGGCTTTCCCATCGCCGTTCCGGTCCTCCTCCACCTTCCGGCCAGGCCCGGACTTGCCACCCTGTCTGGCATAGGAAATGAGCACCACCAGCGCGATGATCGAGATCAGCACGGACAGCCAAGGCGCACCTGAACTTTTGCGCGGAGGAGGTGGTTCCGGTTCGGCCGGCAATCCCAGGACCTCACGCGCGGCCCCGGCGTCCTCATCCGCGACGGTGACGCGGATGCCCGAGGCGATGAGCAGATACGGCGCAGTGGACGCCGTGGCCTCATCCAGGATGTCCGCCTCCACCCCACCGGCTTCCAGGAGGTTCTTGATCAGGTAGGCGTCCTCCAGCGAGGCGCAGCGTTTCACCACGGTCATGCGTGACCCTCGCACGGGCGATCGGCGCGTGCCAGTCCGATGAACGGATCAACTGGCGCGGAAAGCCGCCAGGGCCTCCGCACCCATGTAGCGCACCAGCACCTCATCCGGTGTGGTCTTCAAATCCACAAGCACCAGCGCGTCGAGCACGTTGGCGAAATCCGGATCCACGTTGAACTCGAGGAGGGTGGCATTCAGCTTCAGATACTGGCGCAGCAGGACCGGAACCCCTTTGCCGTCCGGCTCGACACGTGCGATGGCGGCGGACACTTCCTCGATCGAGTTGAACCGCTGCCCAGCGCCCTGGCTCCCGGCCAACAGGCCTTGGTAGGGATTCAGCGGCTGCACCCAGTTCGACAGGTCCTCGTTCCGTCGATTCTCACGCATATACCTCACGATCAGCTCCTGGGAAATGGGGCTGTAGTCATCCGAGATGCTGACCGGTCCGAACAGTCGTGAATACCGTGGAAACCGGGCGACGAACCGGGCGATGCCGCGCCAAAGCAGTGCCAGCGGATGGATGGATCGCTGGTAATCCGGAGCCACGAACGAGCGCCCCAGTTCCAGGCCCGGCGAAAGGTGATCGAGAAACGGCTGACCGAGCCGGAAGAGCGTGGAGGTGTAAAGCCCGTCGGGACCGAACTCCGCCAACAGCGTATCCGTTCGCCCAAGCCGATAGCCACCGGCCACCGCACCAGCCTCCCGATCCCAAAGAAAGAGATGCAGGTAGGTGCGGTCATGTTGGTCGAGGTCCAAGGGCTTTCCCGAGCCTTCGCCAACCGCGCGGAAGCAGATCTCGCGGAGCCTGCCAATCTCATGAAGCACCGTTGGAATGGCGTCGGCGGTTGCCAGATACACATCAAATCGCGCCTGGGAGACCAAGGGCCCGGTGCTGTTGAGCCGGGTCACCTCCGCGAGCACCGCAGCTGGGTCTGCCGGGGCGGCCAACGGTTGAAAAATGACGTCACTCCCTCGAACGTGCAAGGGACTCGAAACAGCGGTTTGCTGGCTCATCGTGGTGGAGGTTCAAGATGGGGCGCAGAGGGGCGATGGAGTCACACCTTTGCCCACCCGATTCGCCCATCCTGACGGTGGATGACGCGCCAGGTCCATGCCCGCCCTCAAACGGTTTTGTCACAGCCGGCGGGGCTCAGGGAGCGATCCTTTCAAGGGCGCTCCGCAGAAGGGCGGTGGGATTGGCGGCTTCAGAAAGCCTCTCGTGGGGGATCAAATCCCCGGCCCGACAGACCACGCTGCGACCACGGAGCTGGAGCAGCATCGCAGGCAGAAGGGCGGTCCTCAGAAAGGGATGGATCGCTCCAACAAGGTGGAACCAGGCTGGATTCGCCCCGAAAAAGTGAACCGGCAGGACCGGAGCCCTCGCCTTGATGGCCAAGGACGCGATGTGGGGTGACCAGGGCGCATCCGCCACCGCGGCCCGCTCCGGCCTCCAGGTCGAAACCTCACCTGCCGGAAAGACGGCCAAAAGCCCACCCGCGCGGAGATGGTCCAGAGCCTCCCGAAGGGCCCGCGCATTCCGTCGCGCCGACCCTTCACCGCCCAGGATGGAGAGGGGTATCACCCAGGGTCCGATCCCCGGTGCCGATGCCGCCACTTCGTTGGCGAGGATGCGGAAATCGCGGCGCTCCCTCAGGCAGATTGCGATGAGGGCCAGCGCATCCGCCCCACCGAAGGGGTGGTTCGCCACCACGACGAGCGGACCTGTCCGGGGGATGGTCGAACCCACTTCACCAGCGTCCGTTTCCAGGCCAAATCCCTCCAACAAGGCCTCCTCCGGCTGCCCCGACAGGGCCGCGTGCTCAAAAATCTCCCTCGCACGTGCGATCCCGAGGCCCCGTTCCAGCAAGCATCGGACAGAACCCCGCCAGCCATCTCCAGCCAGCGCGGGGACCAGGACCGCAGTGTCCAGAAACACCGCCGAGCGAGCGATGGAATCCTGTTCGCTCAATCAGCTTTTGTTCTTCAGCAGATCCCGGATCTCGGTGAGAAGCTGCACGTCGGCCGGAACCGGGGCGGCTGCTTCTTCCTTCGGAGCATTCCTTTCGGTGAGGCTCTTGGCCTTGTTGTAGGCCTTCACGACGACGAAAAGGGCGAAGCCGACGATGAGCAGGCTGATGATCGAGTTCAAGAACACGCCGACTGGAAGACCGCTCGGCTTGAACTGGCTGAAGTCAGGCTGCCCCCCCATATTACCGATGGCCGCGAGCAGGATATCGGTGAAGGCGCTGACGACCTTGCCGAATGCACCGGCAATGATGACACCGATGGCGAGGTCGAGCATGTTGCCCTTGAGAATGAAGTCGCGGAATTCCTTGAACATGGCTGCTGGAGTTTGACGCCTAGGACGATGCATTACGCCCTATCTGCTGACAAGGGGTTTCTCAGGGCTCCGGACTCACTTCGCCCGGATGACCTCCATCACGGCATCGCCCCAGATCTTGTAGCCCGCTTCCGTGGGATGGAGGAAATCGCCCATGATTTCACGGGAAATGGTTCCGTCCGGGTTGGTGAGCTTCGTAGTGATGTCGAGGAAGGTGATGCCCTTGGTTTCGCCGAATTTCGCCAGCAGCTTGTTCAGCTCGGCGATCTTTGAACGAATCGGGTCGCTGGGTTTTTCTCCACGGGGAAAGACGCCCATCAGGATGATCTTCGTACCTGATGACTTCGCTCGGACGCGCAGGAGGATTTGCCGCACGCCCTCGGCGATTTCCTCAGGCGTGTTTTCACGGGCATTCTTCGTTCCGGCAAAGTTGTTCGTGCCGATGTTGACGATGGCCCACCCTGGATGGAGGCCGTCGAGCTCACCGTGATCGAGTCGCCACAGGACATTCTGGGTGCGGTCCCAACCGAAGCCGAGGTTGAGTTCCTGATTCCCTTCGAATGCTTGAGCGTAAGATTTCCCTCCACGAGGTTTGAAGTTCGGGGTGTTGGGGATACCACCCCAGAAGTGGGTGATCGAGTCGCCGATGAGAACGATCTGCGGTTGTATGTGGAGATTCGCGAGGTTCAGAACGTCCGCATGCCGCTGCCACCAGTCGTAGAAATCCTTTTCCAGCTTCGACACCGGGACGATGGCGTTGTTCTCGGACGGCTTGCACTTCGGCTCATCGCCGAAAAGTTTCGAGAGCAGAGGCTCCATCGCTTCGGCCCAGGCTTTGGCACCGGCGGGGGAGGGGTGGAGTTGATCCGGCATCATGGCGGTGTCGATCGTCCCATCGAGCTTGAGGAAGACGTGGTTCACATCGAGGAAGAACACGGACTTGTCATCGGCCAGTTCCGCCACCAGTTCTCCAGCCTTCTGGTTGGTTTCGAATCGCTTCGCCACATCCCCACGCGGGCTGCCGTCGGCTTTCTTGTAGGTGTTGGTCCGCGGAAAAATCTTTAGCAGCAGGATCTTGGTGTCCGGCAGTTTTTCCCGCAGGAGGGTGACGATTGCACGGGTTCCTTTTTGGATCTCACCTGCGTCATGAACGACCGGATAGTTCGCATCGTCCGAGTTGTTGGTTCCGATGAGCAGCGTGACGACCTTCGGGTGCTGGCCTTCGAGTTCGCCGTTCTGGAGGTTCCAGAGGGTGTTCTCCGTTCGACCGCCACTGTAGCCGAGGTTGAGGGCCTTGCGTGGGGCGAAGAACTGGTTCCAGACCGCCTGGTACTCGGGCTTCTCGAAGTTGTGCGTGATCGAATCGCCGATCATCAGCAGGTCGTGGTCCCCGGCCTTGGCGGCGGCGACCTTCTCCGCGTGCCGCTTTTCCATGCCACGCTGCGGCACCGGGATCACCGGTGACTTCCCGGCCACCTCTTCGGCGCCAACAAGGGCGGGCAGGAGGCAAAGGCAAAGCGCGGCGAAACCGGATTTCAGCATGGATGGAGTCATGCCGCTTCCGTCGGCGGAATCAAGCATCACCTCAGGTCGAGGACTCCCAACCAACCAATCAGCGATTGCGGTTCATCCGCATGATCCGGTCGCTCTGCGCCTTCAACTGGCTGCGTCTCATCCAGTTCATCAAGGGCGGAATGATCAGCAGTAGGGCAATGGTGATCCCAGCCAGGCCCAGCCACAGGGTGAGTTGCGAGCTCGGCAGGGCACTGAATGGTTCGGCAGCTGTCTGGGGAGTCGTGTTGAAGCGACTCCAGGTGCCAGATCCCTGAGAGGCATTTCCAAAGGAAGCGAGCTCGGCTTGGGCGTTTCGTATGGAAAATCCGACCTTCAGGACGATGGCGAGCGCAAGGGCGATGGCCGTGTAGCCCACACGGAAGGTGATCTTCGTCACGATCGAGGTCGCAGTTCCAGCCGAACTCAGGCAGTGGGCGATGATCACGGCCGGGATGGCGAGAACCCCAAAGGTCACCCACCCGAGACCCGCGAAGATGAGGGCGGTGACCTCCGCTCCATGAACCGATCTCTCTTTCTCCTCCATGATGTCCGGTAGGATGCAGGAGTGAATCGGAAAGGTCAAACTTCAAGTCCTGCCTGCCTCGGACGGTCCCTGAGAGGCTGTCTGATCACCCCTGCCAGCGCTCGATCGCCAGCCGGATGCCGGCCGCCTTGTGGAGCGTTTCCTCATACTCCTTCTGCGGATCGGAGTCGGCCACGATGCCGCCGCCGACGTCGTAGGTGAGTGTGTCGCCCTCTCTAACAAGCGTGCGGATGGCGATGTTGAACTGGCTTTCGCCATTGAAGCCGAGCCAGCCGAGCGCCCCGCAATACAGGCCGCGCGGCCGGGTTTCCAGGGCCTCGATGATCTCCATGGCCCGCTTCTTCGGCGCGCCGGTGATGCTGCCTCCTGGGAAACACGCGGCCAAGGCCTCGATCGCGTCGATGTCCTCGCGCAGGGTGCCAACGACGGTGGAGACAAGATGATGGACCTGCTCCAGCGTCTCGAGCTTGAGCATTTCCGCCACCTTTACACTACCGAACTCGCAGACCTGGCCGAGGTCGTTGCGAAGCAGGTCGGTGATCATCACCAGCTCGGCGATTTCCTTCGAGGAGGTCTGCAATTCGTAGGCCGAGCGCAGGTCGTCATCGCGATCGGGAAAGCGCGGCCGCGTGCCCTTGATCGGCCGCGTTTCGATGCCCCGGCCGGACAGTTTGAGAAAGCTCTCCGGCGAGGAGCTGAGCACCTCCCGGCCATCGAGTGACATCCACGCCGCCATCGGCGCAGGCGTGGCTTCGCGGAGTTTCTCGTAGAGCGGAAAGAGCGAACCGCCTCTGACCTGGGCGACGTAGCTCTGCGAAAGATTCACCTGATAGATGTCGCCGGCCGCGATCCAGTCCTGCGCGCGTCTAACAGACTCCAGATAGGCCTCGCGGTGGGTTCCGGCGATGAACGGTCCGATGTTGAAAGGCTCTCCAACAGGATCGCGCAAATCATCGGAAAGCGTGCCGACCTCCCACCACTCGCCGCTGTCATGGACATGAACGAGCATCTCCGGAAAGACCCCGAAGGTGAAGTCGCCGCCGTAGCCGATCCAGCCGCAAAGTCCGCCGAGCGGAAATCCACGGTCGGTGGTCGGTTGGGAATGCGCGCTGAGGATTTCGCGAAGTCGGCCGCGATCCTGTGGTGAGCTCATTTTTCCCCGGATCAACTCGGTCGGTCTGACTGCGATGACCGAGACCGGGCGTTCGGCGGTCGAGGGCCGGTTTCCAGCGGTGTCGAAAAACACCAGCCCATCCAGATGCCGCAGCCTGGAGGCCACCTCGGACGGCGGGAGGCCATCGAACGACACACGGCGGACAGCGGGACATGAAAGCGGCAGGGCCATGGGCGGCGGCACGTAACTAGCGGGCTGCGGAACTGACAAGCGGGAACTCGATCCGCGCGAAGACCGGGAAATGATCCGACGGCAGCGGCTCGGGATCCGCCACGATGTCCGCCGCGAGGATTTTCGCGCCGGGGGGGACGAGGATGTGATCGACGCTGACCTCGCCGGCCCGCGAGCCTTTCCAGAAATGCAGCGTGGTGCGGTTGTGATCGTTGGGATGCAGGACGTCGTAGGCATCCACCAGCCCGCGTTCCCACTTGGAAAGCTGGCCCATCAGCATCGCGGGTTTTCCGCGCAGGTAGCCGACGGCGGGATTGGTTTCCTTGGCATTGAAATCCCCGACCAGCACGACCGGCTCATCGTGGTGACGTCGCGCGTCGATCCGCTGAGAGATCAGTTTCGCCGCCCCTTCGCGGGAGGCTTGGTTCTGGTGGTCCCAGTGAGTGTTGAAGACATAGAAGCCGCGACCGGTCGCACGGTCTGTTAGACGGATCCAGGCGGCGACTCGCGGGATGTCGTTGCCCCAGGTCTTCGAACCCGGGGTTTCAGGCGTATCGGAAAGCCAGAACGTACCGCAGTCGCTCAGGTCCGCCTCAAAGCGGTCGTTGCGGTAGAAGATGGCGGAGTATTCGCCTTCGCGCTTGCCGTCATCGCGACCGATCCCGTGGAAGCCGTAATCGGGCAGTGAGGCGCGCAGATCCGCCATCATCCCATGCAGGCCTTCCTGGACCCCGAAGACATCCGGCCCGATCCGCGAAAGGGTGTTCATGACCGGCTTCAGTCGCTCGCGCCAGGCACGCGGGCCCTTGTCGCCGTCGTTCTCGTAGCGGAGGTTGAAGGTGGCGACTTGCAGTGAGATCACGCCATCTTCCCGAAAAGCCACGGCCTTGGGCGTCGCGGTCACCTGTTTCCGCCCGCAGCCTGAGGCGAGGAGGACGATGATCGGAAAAAGCCAGAACGCACGCATCGGTGGGACTTTCCCTGAAGGCGTGGCGATGTCAATTCGGGTCCTCTTTCCCGGATCACCCCATCTCACTCAGGGCGATCGGACGACCCAAAGATCGATTCCGCATCACTGATTCGAAAACGGATTCATCACCCGAACCCCCAGCCCATCGAAGTCCGCTTCATTTCGTGTCACGAGGATGAGATCGTGGTGAAGGGCACTTGCCGCGAGAAGAGCATCCACCGCCGGCACTGCCCGCAACGCCTGCAACCGACCCCAACGGTCGGCAATCGCTGGAGTGATGTCGATGACTTGCGTCTTGAAGGACCGCCGCACCTCCTCCAACCAACGTTCCAGTAAAAAAGCCTGAGACTGATCCCGCGTGGCAAGTCGGTCGATGCCTTTGCGAATCTCGCCGAGAGTCATCACACTGAGAAACAACTCCTGATCCTGCACGCTGACCCACCATTTCCAGACGGTCGGGGTCGCCCGCGACGACCCCTTTCGGATTTCGCTGAGCACATTCGTATCGAGAAGAAACGCAGGCATTCAGTCTTCGAAAAGGGTCGGATCGGTGGCGCGAGCGGGGAGTTCGCGTTCGCGTTCGAAGAGTGAATCGTCGCCGACTTCCGGCATTTCGCTGAGCATCTGCCAGAAGCTTTTCGGATCCGTGGCCGACCCACCTCTCAGAGCAGCACGAAGGATTCGACGATGCTCCTCTTCGACAGAGACGCCATGTTCGCCCGCACGTCGTTTGAGGTCGCGGACCAGATCTTCCTCAAGATTTCTGACCAGTAGCTGGGCCACGATCCGACCATGCGCTATCACTGATATCGCGTCAAATCTGAAAACAGGAGACGCAGGTCCTTGCAGGACAGGTGGCTGAAAGACAGCCTGAGGGTCGCCCGTTCTTGGGCCGTTCTTTTTGTCCCCATCCGTTTCCTCGACCATGAAATCCCTGTTTGTCTCCGCCGCCGCCCTGACGGGCCTTGTTTCCGCCGATCCGCTGCCCTTGATTCCGCTTCCCGCGTCGGTGAAGCCGATGGACGGGGCGTTCGAGTTCTCATCGGTCACGGCGATTCGTTTCGACCGGAGTGTGACGAAGGAAATGGAGCTCTTCGCAGCGGATCTGAAGGCACGCACGGGTTCCGCTCCGAAGACGGCCGCCGAGGAGCTGCGGATCATGCTGCCGAGCGAGATCCGGCTCGATGTGGATGCCTCGCTGGATCTGCCCGCTTGCGGCTACACTTTGGACATTTCCCCGAAGACCGTGGTGGTGAAGGGCAAGGACGCGGCTGGGGTGTTTTATGGCACGCGCACCATCCTCCAACTCCTCCCGGCGCTGGGTTCGGAAGCTTGGAAAGACGGGGCTCCGGAGAAACTTCAGGCGGTGGAGATCAAGGATCAGCCGCGCTTCGCCTGGCGTGGCATGATGCTCGATGTCGGCCGGCATTTCTATCCCGCCGAGGACATCAAGCGGCTCATCGACTGGATGGCCTTTCACAAGCTCAACAATTTCCACTGGCATCTCACCGAGGACCAGGGTTGGCGGATCGAGATCAAGAAGTATCCCAAGCTGACCAGTGTCGGTGCCTGGCGTGACTCTTCGCCGCCCTACGGAAATCGCAACAGCGACGACGGCGTCCGCTACGGCGGCTTCTACACGCAGGAGCAGATCAAGGACGTGGTGGCTTATGCGACCGCGCGACACGTCACGATCATCCCGGAGATCGAGATGCCGGGTCATGCGGCCGCCGCCATTGCCGCGTATCCGGAGCTGGGCAACAGCGACATTCCGGGCTACGCGCCGAAGGTGATGACGCGCTGGGGCGTGCATCCCTACATCTTCGCGCCGAAGGAGGAGACCTTCCGTTTCCTGCAGGACGTGCTGGGCGAGGTGTGCGAGCTGTTTCCCTCGAAGTTCATTCACATCGGCGGCGACGAAGCTCCGAAGACCCAGTGGAAGCAGTCGAAGTACGCGCAGGACCTGATGAAGCGCGAGGGGCTGAAGGATGAGGAGGAGTTGCAGAGCTGGTTCGTCCGGCAGATCGGGAGATACCTCGAATCCAAGGGCCGTCGATTGATCGGCTGGGACGAGATCCAGGAGGGTGGACTGCCGAAGACCGCGACGATGATGGTCTGGCGCGATGCGAAGTGGGCGAAGCATGCGCTTTCCCTCGGCAATGATGTGGTGATGGCCACGACCTCGCACACCTACTTCGATTACTACCAGGCTCCCGGAGCTTCGGAGATGGCGAAGGGCAGGGAGTTCGAGTGCATCGGCGGCATGCTCCCGATCGAAAAGGTCTATTCCTACAACCCGACCTTCGTGGCGGAGAACGCCGCCCAGGAAAAGCAGATCCTCGGGACTCAGGCGCAGCTCTGGACGGAGTATGGCAAGGACATGAAGAAGGTCGAATACATGGCCTTTCCCCGCATCGCCGCGCTGGCGGAGGTGGCCTGGACACCGGTGGCCCTGAAGAACTACGGTGAGTTTAGTAGCCGACTGACCGGACTGATGAAGCACTACGACGGCGGCAAGCTCAACTACGCCAAGCCGGTGCCCGCACCG
>JAIXVN010000142.1 GCA_027483005.1 Verrucomicrobiaceae bacterium | reverse complement strand
CGGGGCTGCAAGCTGGGTGGGCTTCATGATGGGATGATCGGAGACGGCGCTGGCTTGCGGGTGGAAATGACGAAAGACCGGCGGAACTTGCAATCGACATTGGAGCGGGCGCGATCGGGCGGGCTGCTCTCTGGCGATTCCTTGGCGATTCCGGTCGGTCTCTTGAAGCGAATGCCGGACGGAATCGCTTCCGCCCGGCTGTCGGTGTTGGAGGCTCAGGGTGGGTTGGCACCGCTTTCTTCGCGGGGCGAATTGAAACGGGTTTTCTCGAGGCTTTCGATCTGGGTCACGCGTCCTTCATGGACGATGATCTGGATCGAGCCGAATCGAAGCGCTTCAACCTTGGTGCGTACCACCTCCACCCAGTCGGCCTTTGGACCGTCGGGGGAAGGGGTACGTTCAGGGGCTTTCGGTTTCATCGGGAACGGATGAGGTTTGGAGGGCAAGTTGGGAGAGGCCAGCCAGGAAGCCATCTTCCGGATCAGCACGCCGCTTGTTGGCGGAAGCCTTGTCCTGGAGGTTCAAATGGCTGGCAAAGGGAGGCTCGATGCCGTCCCGGCGCATCTTGCGCAGGGTGACTTCGACGACTTGGGCGATGGTGTAGCGGTCGAGAATGTTCGCGATCGCATTCCGGACATCGATCATCAGCATGCGAAGGCCGCAGTGATCTTCGTCCGGGCAGGAACATCGCTGATAGGCATTCTCACTCGCACAACAGATGGGCGCGAGACGACCGTCCATCAGGCGAACAAGATCACCAATGCGGATCGAGTCGGGGGCTTTTGCCAGGGCATAGCCACCGAACTTTCCACGGCGGGTTTCCACGACACCGGCTTCACGCAGTTCCTGGAGAATCCGTTCCACGAATTTCAGGGGCAGACGGTTCGCTTCCGCGAGGTCGGCTCCTGCCACAGTGGTAAGTCCCAGTTCGGAAGCGATACCCAGGTGGATGGTGGCACGTAGGGCATACTCGGCTTTTTTGGAAAGATGCATTCGGAAATGTGAACGAACTAGTGGGTGTTTGATTCCGAGACCTCAAGGAAAAAGTTTCGGGCAGCTCCCTTTTTTGGGGCAGCGAAAGTTCGCAAGGCTTCAAAATCGCTTATTTCAATAGGAACTCCAGAGAGGTCTCAACTCATTCGCTGGTCCGGATTTTTCCACTTTTCCCAATTTGATTCTGGACAATCGAAAGCATGCTAATAGGTAGGGATTTGTGAGCGGGTATTCCGCCGCTGCCTCCCCATCCCAATTGAATCCCATGAAGACACGACCCCTGTCACCCAAGTTCCGGACCAATCTGAAGAATCTCCTTCAAGGATTTGCCGAGCACTGTGAGATCTCGGAACGGCTCAGTGGGAGGATCGAGCAGCCGATCTATTTCCACGGTTTCAAGTTTGGCGCACCCGTCTTCACCTTTGCCGGTCCCGAGGGAGATGAAGGCCATGCGACACGAACGATCGGTCTGTTAGGCCACAACACCCGAACCAGCACGGTCGCCTCGGAAGTCCTTCTTCAACTGATCGAGGTGGCCACCCTGCGGCCCGAGCTGGCGGTCGGCCAGTGGCTGCGGGTGCTGCCCGTCAGTGATCCGGTGACGCTGGAACTTGAAACCGATGCACCCGATCTGACGGGGTGGCCGGTGCTGCAATACGTCGCGGACGAGTTCCGATCGACCGCCACTTCCGGCCTGATCGAGATTCGCGCCACCTCTGGAAAATCCCTTGTCATCCGGGGAGCGGTCGATGTGCGGCTCTACCAGGTGCTTGCCTCGAGCGTGGGCGAGCGTCGCGGACTTCCTTCCCTTCCCATCCTTTCTCCGTTCGTCGTCGTGGGGCCGGACGATCGCTGGCATCTGGAGATCGAGGTGCCGGACTCCTGGGCCCATGCGGGTGACGTGCTGGCGGTCAGCCGCTTCATCGGCCGCGTCCTCGAAACCCATGCCCATCTTCTCGCAACCTGCAACATCCACACCCGCAAGCTCCCCTGAGTTCTCCGGAGGCCGCATTCAAAGGAATGCGGCCTCCTTCCATTGACCCGTCCAACCCAACCACCGTTCATGACCACCCAATCATCCTTGCTTCCCATCGCCATCGTTGGTGGCGGCTTCAGTGGCACTCTCACCGCCATCCATCTTTCTCGTCGCCTGCCGGACACTCCGATCATCCTGTTCGAGGAATCCCCTGAGGCCGGCCCTGGACTTGCGTATGGCAACTCCTCCGAAGGGCATCTCCTCAACGTTCGGGCAGGCGGCATGAGTGCCTTTGCCGAGGCTCCCGACCACTTCCTCCGCTTCGCGGAAAGGGAGCTCATCCGCCGGGTGGATCCCGCCGAGTTTCTTCCCCGCCCGCTTTATGGCCTCTACCTCCAGCAGTTGCTTCGGGAGGCGCGAGGAAAGAATCCGCGCCTCGAGCTGAGGCGCGCCAGCGTGGTGGACATCGCCACCGCCGGGGGCAGCCACCAGGCCAGACTGGTTCTCAAGGATGGCTCCACCCTCGACGTTTCCCGCGTCATCCTGGCCACCGGCAACCGGGGGTCTTCCTTCCGAAGCTCGCTGTGGGCTTCCCAGGTGATCTCCGCACGCGATCCCGATTCCTACGCAGGCCTCCACCCGGATGCCCCGGTGGTGATCATCGGCACCGCCCTTTCGATGATCGATGCCGTCGATGAGCTCGTGCGCCGCGGCCATCGCGGACCCATCCACGTCACTTCAAGACATGGCTTGCTTCCGCATGCGTATGCTCCGCCGTCGGATGTGCCTCCGCCGAGCCTCGATCATCTGCCGGATTCAAATCTCCGTAAGATCGTCCGTCTTTTCCGCAAGGCGGTTGCCGAGCACACCGCAGTCGGTGGCGACTGGCGCGATCTCTTCGCCTTGCTCCGACCGGTGACCCCAGGCCTCTGGCAGGAGTTGTCGTTGAAGGACCGCAAGCGCTTCCTTCGCTTCATCAGCCCATTCTGGGAAATCCACCGGCATCAATGTGCGCCGCAGACCCGTGAACTCATTGATCGCCTTCGTCTCAGTGGTCGGCTCACCGTCCATCGCGGGGTGTTGGTGTCAGTGGAACGGAAGGACAAGGGCTACACGCTTCAGTTCGCCAACCACAGCCGCGAGTTGCCGAACCGCACCCTGGTGGCCGACCGCATCCTCGACGCCACGGGGCCTGCGCGTGATCTGGAAACCCTGCGGCATCCGCTGATCTGCAATCTGCTTCGGCGCGGCTTCCTCACCACCGACGTCCATCGCCTCGGGGCCCAGACGCTTGCTGACTACCGCGCCGTCCAGCGTGATGGCCGGCCGACTCCCTGGCTGCATGTCATCGGACCGATGCTTCGCGCCCGCTACTTTGAGGCCACCGCCGTGCCCGAGCTTCGTCTTCATGCCGCAGCCCTTGCGGCCAGGATCACGGCGGAAATCCGTCAGCAGGAGGATCTAACAGCGCCCACCGCGACGGCTGCTTGAGGGGACTTTGACCAAAGAGATCACAAAGAACCCATGGACTCAGGGTTTCGACAGCAGACCGTCACGATTGAGTCGCCTTTCGTGGTTTCTCATTGGCTCTTGGGTTTCAATTGACCGTGATCGCTCGCCGAACCAAGCGCTCCCTCTTTGGCACAGCGTTGGAAAGAAGCGTTCAGGGTCGGGGGTTCCGCGTGTCAGATGGCCTCTGACCTCTCTTGAGAGCTCCGAAGCCGGACTTCCCCGACCGGATCGAGGATCGCTCCCCTGGCTCCCTCAACGGCACTCAATCGGACCTCCGGCTCTTGCCTCTCATGGGAAACGGCGCGGCATCCTTTCGGAAACCGCGCCGCCACATCGTGCGAACAATCACGGAAGAGCGGAACCAGGCCATGAGGGCAGACCTGATTCCACCGACGGCAAGTCGGCTCTTGGTTCACTTCATGAGACCTCAAGGGTGCAGCAACCAAGGAATGTCGATTGACCGAAGAACGTTCAATCTTCTTTCGAATCCATGGGTTGGTGGGCTTTCGGCCTGAAGGTCCAAGCTCGCGGACTATTCATTCAGAATGACCAACAAATCATCACTGGTGACGGGTTCACCCTTCTGAACGAGCACTTTCTGGATGGTTCCATCGGCCCCGGCGCTCACCACGGTCAACATTTTCATGGCTTCGAGGACCACCAGCTTGTCGCCGGCTTTCACTTCCTGGCCAACGGAAACCGCGACTTCGGTGACCATGCCGGGCATTGGGGCGCAGGCTTGGAGGGGGTCGGCTGGATCGCCTTTTTCGCGGCTGGCCTTGGAGACCGACCGCAGGGATTGATCGAGAACGACACTTTCCCGCGGCATGCCATTGAGCTCGAAGAACAGGGCCCGACGACCGTCTCCATCGGCCTCACCGATGGAGATCAGCTTGATGATGAGGGTTTTCCCGGGGTCGATCTCGATCTCGATCTCCTCGCCAATGTGCAGGCCGTAGAAAAACGCGGTGGTGGGCAGTCCGCTGAGGTCGTCGTACTTCGACCGGAAGGCGACGAACTCCGAATGCACCTGCGGATACATGAGGTGGGAGTAAAGATCGTCGTCGTCGGCGGGGCGGGCGAGTTTTTTGGAGAGCTCGGCACGGGTGGCATCGAGGTCGATGGGCTCTGCCAGCTCGCCGGGGCGCTTGGTGGTGGCCTTTTTGTTGCCGAGGATCACTTTTTGAACCTCAACCGGCCAGCCGCCGTCGGGTTGGCCGAGGCCCCCGGCCAGCATGTCGATCACGCTTTCCGGCCAGTCGATGGAGCCGGGCTTCAGCTTCGGCACGTCGGCCGCCTTGATGCCTCGGGTGACGAGGAACATGCACATGTCGCCGACGACTTTTGAAGAGGGCGTGACCTTGACGATGTCGCCGAAGAGCAGGT
>JAIXVN010000473.1 GCA_027483005.1 Verrucomicrobiaceae bacterium | reverse complement strand
GGTTGGGAAGGAATGATGGGTTGGGTTGGTGCGATGAGTAAAACGCCTGAAAATGGAGATGCGGGGTGTCGACTGCGCACAAAACGACGGTCAAACCTAGAACGGATCCAAATGGTGATGGTGACCGGGAGGTAGGCGGAATGCCGTGTGAATGTGAGCGGCGACGGCAACCGTGGATTGGGTGGGGGCTGGATGTCAGATTGGTTTGCGGCATGGAATGACGTGCGTGAAAGTGATTTCGCGTTTGGTTGAATGTAGGGGCGATCCTTTGGAGTGCTGGCGATTTGGGGATTGCGCTGAGGGTGGTCTGATCCATGATTCGGGGTGAGTGTGATCCCACGAGATGACGAATGACCCGACAACATCGGGAGACGGTGCGGATGAGGATCTGGCCGCGGATCCCGTCTACGAACCGAATCCCAAGCACAAGGAGCCCTGGCAGCCGGGCCGGAAGGGATCGCTCTGTCCGAAAGAGTTGACGCCGCTGGGGGTCGCACGGCTGCTCAAGACGAGCCTTGAAGATGGAAAGTCGCGGTGGGCGACTGAGAATGGGCGCGCTTTTCGGGCAAGCCAACACGCAGCAGGAAAGTGGCACGGCTGGCCGGTGGCATGGGTCGAAGTCCCCGCCAGCCTCCGGATTCGGTGGGTTCGTGAGGGCTTGGTGAGCAGAAAAGACATCAACAGGCTCTGGAGTACCGCATGAACCACCTTGGCTCCAGTTCTCTGAGTTATGGCGATCGCGACCGGTTCATGATGGAACTGAGTTTCGGGCCGGATCCTGTTCCGGATCGGTCCACTCCGGAGGAAGCGGCGTCGTGGGGTGCCCTGCGGATCTGGGTCAGGGGCTGCAACCTCTGCATTCATTACGAGGATGGAGAACTCCGGGACAGCGTGCATTGGAACTGGTGGGCATTGCTGCACTGGCTGGCGGACAACTGGGACCCGCTGTTTCACGAGCAGGCGCTGCCTTTGAAGAACGCGGCGGAGTGGGCTGCGGCGGGGATCATGGCGATTAATCACCCGAGAACATTCAACGGGCCGCGCGGGTGGGATGAAGAGGGGGAGATGGAGGCCGATGCCTGGTTCCGGAGGCACTGCGTCTGGGCTTGCCGTGAGGGAGGCCTGCTGCCGAATCTGGCGTTCCGGCGTTTTTATGATGAGGAAGAGATTTCGTGGACGCATCACCGCCCTCCGGGGGCACCTGAGCACTACCGATTCCATGCCAATGATGGCGGGGTGAGACTGCCGGTTGCCGAGGTTGCCGAACCGCTGCATCAGTTTCTGTTGCATGCGGCAGAGTACGTGAGGCAGCGTTCCGAAACGATTGCGGCGGCGAGCCTTGCGGAGCGGGTGGCGGGCCTGCGGACGGCAGGGGCCTGGGAACGTCGGCTCGGGATGCTCGCCGGGTTTGGTAGTCGGACGGCGGAATATGGAACACGGTTCCGGGAGAATCTCGCCAAGAGGGTGAATTGTCTGATCGGGAAGGTCTGGGAGAGTTTCTTTCCGGAAGCGAAGGAGGGACTCTTTGTCGGCGGGCATTGTCAGGGAGCGATCCTCTTTGGTTCGATTGCGCCTGTGCTTACCGGCGAGGACCGATTGGAACTCGCAGCTGCGATGATGCAGCACGATAAACCGGTGGCTGATGCCGGCAAGCTGATGGAGTTGGTCAGCGAACTGACTCCTCTGGAATCCGACGATGGATTGCAGCCATGGGATCAGGGATATCAACTGGCAGAGGAATGGCTTGAGGTCGCTGGCGTAGACGAGCGGAATCCGCTGGATATGGATCGCCATCTTGCCGAGCTGGGCGTTTCAGTCCTATCTGTTCGGCTTTCGGACCGCAATACGTCCGGAGCGGCGATTCTACTTGAAGGGCGGGCGCCTTTGATCCTGCTGAACGGCAATTGTGCAAAGCACGGCCCTGACGGGGAGCATCCTTACCGGAGCGGAATCCGCTTCACTCTCGCGCACGAACTTTGTCACCTTCTCGTGGACCGGACCGCAGGGGCAGATCTTGCGCTGGTGTCTGGGCCGTGGGCACCCATTGCGATCGAGAAGCGGGCCAACGCGTTTGCCGCGGCGCTCCTGATGCCGGATTACCTTTTAAAAGAGGCTTTCAAGAGCATCGACGACGCGGGCCGCAGGTTCGACTTTGAGGGTCTCCTTTGCATCGCCAGGCGACTCTATGTGAGCCCTGATGCGCTCAGTCAGCACCTCTGCAACCGTGGGTACATCGGGCTGGAGGAGCGAGATGCTATGCGGGCCCGGCTTTCCAATGCGACGTACTTGATTTCTTCGTGAGCGGTCTGTAGGGCCTATTCGCGTTGTTTTGTCTCTGATTCATGAGAAACGGGAAACATTGCATTTCGGGATGGGCAAGGCGTGCGGCGTCCGGGCAAAGGCGTTGGGGACAGCATGGGGTTGCTCAGGGTTGCGGCGGCGGTGCCGAGGCTGCTGAGGACATCGTAGCGGATGTGGTTTGGTGAGTGATAATTGGGCAAGTTCCGGCGTGAT
>JAIXVN010000638.1 GCA_027483005.1 Verrucomicrobiaceae bacterium | reverse complement strand
GTATCTCACCCCCGCCCGGAAGATCGGTTGGTGCTTTTCCCCGGGGATGTTGCGGGCGACGAGGTGGCCGGCGCGCTCGGTGTGGGCCATTTTTCCGAAGACCCGACCGCAGGGGCTGGTGATGCCTTCGATGGCGAAACGCGAGCCGTTCGGGTTCACAAAGTGGTCCATCGAGGGCTGGCCAGTGGCATCGACGTATTGGGTTGCGATCTGACCGTTTCTGGCAAGTTCGGCGATGATTTCCGGGCTGGCGTGGAAGTTGCCCTCGCCGTGGGAAAGCGGGACCGAGTGGAGGTCGCCGGGCTGATTGAGCGCGAGCCAGGGGGAAAGGGTGCTGATCACCTTGGTGGTGACATAACACGAGATATGTCGGCCGATGGTGTTGTGGACGAGCGTCGGTTGCGCCGACGGATCGGGGATTGGAGATTGGGGATGGGGGATGGAAGAGTCCAGGATCTCCGATCTCCGATCTCCGATCTGCCCATAGGGCACCAGCCCGGTCTTGATGAGGGCCTGGAAGCCGTTGCAGATGCCGAGCACGAGGCCGTCGCGGTTCCTGATGAGATCCATGATCGCATCGGCCACGCGGGGATTGCGGATGATGGTGGCGATGAACTTGGCGGAGCCATCGGGTTCGTCACCGGCGCTGAAGCCACCGGGGAACATCAGGATCTGCGATTGGCGGATTCGTTCGGCGAGCTGCTTCAGCGAGTCCTCGATGTGGGCGGAGCTGAGGTTGCGGAAAACGAGGATCTCGGCCTCGGCTCCGGCTTCGCGGAAGGCCTTGGCGGAATCGTATTCGGAGTTCGTGCCGGGGAAGGCGGGGATGCAAACCAGAGGTTTGCCGATAGGAGATAGGGGATAGGGGATAGGGGATTGGGAAGAGGTGAAGAAGGGGATCTGCAATCCATGATCTCCGATCTCCGATCTCTGATCTGCGGTCTCCGGCCGGGTCGGATAGACGGGCTCGAGGGTGCCGGTCCAGGCGGCGAGGAGGTCGGTCAGAGTGTGGGTCTCGCCGTTGAGGATAAGGGTGGGCTCGGCGGTGGTGTGGCCGATAACCTCGGAGCTGAGGGAGGTTGGGAGCGGCTCGATGTGCTCGATGAGGAAGGCAAAGTAGCGTTCCTGAAAGGCATGGCGGATGGAATCCGCCGCCACGAATCCGAGGTGGTTGCCGAAGGCCATTTTGGCGAGGGCGGCGGCAATGCCGGCGTGGCCGATGTGGTGGAGGGCCAGGAACTTGCCTTCCGCGTTGAGCTGATGGAGCTGCTCGGCGAGGGACTTCAGTTCCTCAAAGTCCGGGAGCTGGTCGGCATCGAGCGGGACCTCGACGAGCGAGATCGTGGAGCCGGACTGCTTGAACTCGGGCGAAAGCGCCAGGCTGGCCTTGCCGGGGGCGAGGGCGAACGAGACGAGGGTCGGCGGGACGTCGAGGTCGTTGAACGAACCGGACATCGAGTCCTTTCCTCCGATGGCGGCGAGGCGCAGCGAGTGCTGGGCGTGGAAGGCGCCTAACAGCGCTGCGAAGGGCAGACCCCAGCGTTTCGGGTCGTTGCCGAGTTTCGGGAAATACTCCTGAAGCGTGAGCCGGACATCGGAGAGTCGGGCTCCGGCGGCGACGGCCTTGCAGACCGATTCGGTGACGGCATAGACCGCGCCGTGGAAGGGGGACTTTTCGGAGAGATAGGGATTGAAGCCCCAGCTCATGAAGGTGGCGACGTCGGTGGAGCCTTCGAGCAGTGGCAGCTTGGCGACCATCGCATCGGGCGGCGTGATCTGTTGCTTGCCGCCAAAGGGCCAGAGGACGGTGCCGGCTCCGACGGAACCATCAAAGCGCTCGCCGAGGCCCTTCTGGGAGCAGACGGTGAGGCTGGATAAGTGGGAAGTGAGAAGTGGAAAGTGAGAAGTGGAAGAGGGCTTGGGAATTTCCCGGTCCGGAGTGCGGAGATAGAGGACGGGATCGATGAACTGGAGCGTTTCTCCGTCTTCGGCGATCAGCACGTTCTCGTCGTGGAGGTCCTCGATGAAGAGATCCAAGGCCGGCACGTAGTAGTCATCGTTGCGGAATCGGAAGGCCTGGAAGGCCTGCTGCATGAAGTGCTCCACCTGTCCCCGTGAGGCACCGAGGTAATTGCCTTCGCCATTGCGGGCGGCGTAGACCTCGGGTTGGCGCAGCATGATGCTGATTCCGAACTCGGGATCTTCGACGAGGCCTAGAAATTCGTAGGCCGTTTCCGGGAACAGCAGGCGATGGAGATGGAGACGTTCGAGGAGCTGGAGCCAGGTTCCGTGATAAACTCCGTTGTTGGATTTGATGAACGAGCCCTGACCGTCGGGATAGACCTTGTGCTCGGCCCCGCCCAGCTGGTCCGTCTTTTTCCAGGACTCGAAGAAGTCCGAGGCGTCGAGGAAACCGAGCTCCCTCAGTTGCTTTTCTTCGAGGGAGCGGACGGACTTGTCGAAGTCTGCCCGTTGCTGGCGTGTCGTTGGCTGCGGGACTCCAGGCTTTTGACTTGCGCGATGGACTCGCTCAAGGGTCTCGATGACTGGGATGCCAGCAGCTCCGAGGCTTTCTCTGAGTTCCTGCGGTGTGATTCGCTGAGATAGAGTGGAGTGTTCATGGATGGAAGATAGAGAGGGTGTCAAGACGCCTCGAGTCGTCAGATCAGAGGGCTTTTGGACGTGCACCTTGGCGGTTTGTTGGACGCCGTTGGTGTCGAGGAAGGCGCGGGAGAGGTTGACGATGGTTTTGCCGCGCCAGGTCATGATGAGGCGGCCGCTGTCGGTGACGTTGGCGACGTGGACGCACTCGAGGTTCTCCTTGTCGGCCTCGGCGGTGAAGTAGGCGATCTCGCGGGGATCGACGCAGACCGCCATGCGTTCCTGGGATTCGGAAATGGCGAGCTCGGTGCCGTCGAGTCCGTCGTATTTCTTGGGCACGGCATCGAGGTTGATCTCAAGCGAAGGGGCGATCTCGCCGATGGCGACGGAGACACCGCCGGCGCCGAAGTCATTGCAGATCTTGATCTTTTTCGTGAGCTCCGGATTGCGGAAAAGGCGCTGGATCTTCCGCTCGGTGGGGGCGTCGCCCTTCTGCACTTCGGCGGAGTTTTCGAGGGCGGTGTCGGTGTGTTCCTTCGAGGACCCGGTGGCTCCGCCGACTCCATCTCGACCGGTGCGGCCGCCGATGAGGAGGATCACATCGCCGGGAGCCGGGGTGCCGCGGAAAACCTGAGAGCGCGGAGCGGCGGCGACAACGGCCCCGATTTCAAGGCGCTTGGCAACGTATCCGGGGTGATAGACCTCCGCGACCTGGCCGGTGGCGAGTCCGATCTGGTTGCCGTAGGACGAGTAGCCGTGGGCGGCGACCTGGCAGATCTTCTTCTGCGGAAGTTTTCCCGGCAGGGTGTCGGCGAAGGCTGTTAGAGGGTTGCCCGCGCCGGTGACGCGCATGGCCTGATAGACATAGGAACGACCGGAAAGCGGATCTCGGATGCAACCACCGAGGCAGGTGGCGGCTCCACCGAAGGGCTCGATTTCGGTGGGGTGGTTGTGGGTCTCGTTCTTGAACATGATCAACCATTCTTCGGTGGTTGGATCGGAGATCGGGGATTGGGGATTGGAGATCTGGACGGGGACGACGATGGAGGCGGCGTTGACTTCCTCGGAGACTTCGAGGTTGTCGAGTTCACCGGAGGCCTTGAGCTCGCGCATGCCGATGAGGGCGATGTCCATCAGGGTGATGGGCTTGTCCTCGCGGCCGAGGTTTTTCCGGGTCTCGAGGTAGGTGTTCCAGGCGCGCTGGATGACTTCGGTGCCTTCGTCGAAGGTGTCTTCCTCGATGCGGGTGAGGAAGGTGGTGTGGCGGCAGTGATCGGACCAGTAGGTGTCGAGCATCTTGATCTCCGTCAGGCTCGGGTCGCGCTTTTCCTCATCGCGGAAATAGGCCTGGCAGAACGCGACGTCCTCGGCGGACATGGCAAGGCCGAAGTCGGCGCGGACGCTGCTGGGATCAAGGGAGGTGAAGCCGGTGAGGATGGCGACGTCGGCGGGTGAGGCCGGGGTTTGTCGGTTGGAAAGCGTCGCCACGGGGACCTCATGGGAGTCGACCGCGTTGATGACGAACTGTTTCACGCGGGCGATCTCGCCGGCGGAAAGCGCCCCCTTCAGGACGATGATCTTCGCCGAGGAAACGAATGGCTTGTCCTGGCCGGTGAGGATCTGGATGCATTGGGCGGCGGAGTCGGCTCGCTGGTCGAACTGGCCGGGGAGGAACTCGACGGCGAAGGCGGCCTCGTCTGAAGCGAGAGCGAGGTCCGGAGAAACCTCATCGACCTGGGGCTCGGAAAGGATCGAGCGAACGGCATTTTCGAAGTCTGCGTCACTGACGCCATCCACTCCGTAGCGTTGCACCACGCGCAGATCCGTCAGGCTTTCCAGGCCGAGGGATTCCTTGAGGTCGTGCAGCAGGTGACGGGCTTCGGAGGCGAAGCCAGCTTTCTTTTCAACGAAAATGCAGTTCATGGGCGGAAACAGGCGCACAGGGCCTTTGCAGGCGTTGGATGCTAAGACGCGGGGCGGGCAGGGCAAGGGGAATGAGGTCGGAACGAAAAAGGGCCGGAATCCTCGCGAATTCGGCTCCCCGTGAAGTGACAGCAGGCAATCAGGGATGAGAATCACTTTTGAAGCGGCTTTTCATGCCGGAGGGGCTGGCAGGTGGCGGAATCTGCAAGATCGGTGATCGTGCCGACCGTTTCCCAATGGCGCAGGTCCGAGCCGCCCGGGACGGGGAAGGACACGCCGCTGGATGGCTGTGTCATTCATTCAAAAATCAACCATCGTCAGGCAACCATCGTCCATCCAATCGGCGGAGCCTCTCGGGATCGATTGAGAATTGAGGATTTGGGCTGATCAGGCCTTCTTGAGGATCAACCCTGCATAGCGGCGAGTTCGTCTTTCACCATCCGCGACAGTTCGGGGGGAGCGAGGACTTTCGCTTGCCGGCCGAAGCTCAGGACCCAGCGCAGGACTTCCTCCAGTCGTCCGACTTCGAAGCGGACTTCGACCCGGCTGCCCTTGGCATTGAGGGCGGTGATTTCCTGGCTGGGATGCCAGCGGCGCTCCGTCGCGAGTTGCGCGGCATAACCGGCCAATTCCACGCGGACCAGGTGTCGGGTGCTGTCTCCGGCCACGCTCCACACCCCAAAGGAGCGGGCAAGATGGTCGCGGCCGTTGAAATTGATCTGACGTTCGAAGGTTTTCGTCGTCACCTTCAATCGCGTCAGGCGAGGCAGGGCGAAGGTCCGCAGTTCGCCTCGTTCCAGGTCGTGGCCGATGAGATACCAGCCGCCCTCGACCTCGCCGAGATGATAGGGGCGCATGCGACGCGACTCGGAGCTGGTGGCTCCGAGTTTGCGGTAGGCAAAGGTGACTTCCAGCCGCTTCAGGACGGCGTCGGCCAGTTGGCCGAAGAGTTTCACATCTCGCGGCTGGGCTTCCACGGTCTTGCGGGAGAAAGCGTCATCGAGATCGGCCCAGGAAAAGGAAACCCGGCCCTCGATGCTCTGGGTGAGCTTGGCGAAGACCTCGCGCATGGTGGTGGCGAGCGGGGTGTTTCTGACCGATTCAAGTGCGGTGCGGGCCAGGAAGAGTCCGGCCAACTGGTCGGCGGAGGTTTCGAAGATTGGAAAGTCCGTGGTATCGCGGGTGTAGTGGAATCCGTGCTGAACGGAATCGTAGTCGATCGGCAGATCGAGCATGTCGCGCATGTAGGAGATATCGCGCTGGATGGTCTTCGGAGTGACTTCGAGTGAGGCGGCGATCGTCGAGCAATTCGGGAATCCGCCGGCGAGGATGGCTTCGTGGATGCGGTAGATCCGGAACAGCGCGGGACGGGTGGCTCCGGCGCGCCGGGGCGAGTTCTCCATGAGTTCGGCGACCGTTTCCTGGATCAGACGTGACATGTCCGATACCCTGGGGAAGCGGTGGAGTTTTGGCAAGGCTGCGGAATCGGCTCCGGTGGGAGTCCTCCCCGAGGTTGGGGCGTGATGACAGGCCCGCGGGCGCGTCTGGCCGGAAACGAGGGCCTGCCTCTTGTGGGGAGGCATGGAGCGAACTTGCTACTTGGCATCGGGAGGTCGGTGCCTAGTCTGCGGACGATTCGTTTCTCCATGGAGTCGCCCCTTGCAAAACTCGATACCCTCCAGGCGGTGGAACTCGCCGAGGGCGTGGAGATCCGCCTTCGCATCGCGGGGCCGGTGCTGCGGGCGAATGCCTATGCGATCGACCTTCTGATCCGGCTCGGCATCGTGATTGTGACGGGGATCTGCCTTTCCTTTGCGGGGCTGGCCCTTGGCGAACGGGTGGCGGATGGCCTGATGCTGCTGATCTGGTTTTTCCTCGGCTGGTGGTATCCGGTGCTGTTCGAGGCTGGCAAACGCGGGGCCACCCCGGGCAAGCGCTCGGTGGGCCTGCGGGTGGTGCAGCCTTCGGGGGCACCGATCACGCTCGGCCAGGCGATCATCCGGAATTTCCTGCGCTTCATCGACGGCATGCCGGCCATCACTTATGGTTTCGGGCTGGTGAGTTGTCTGGCGACGAAGCGCTTCCAGCGCCTTGGCGACCTCGCTGCCGGGACGCTGGTGGTCTATGATCGTCTGCCGCAGGAGCCCTCGGTGGCCGCGCCGCCGCCGATGAGCTCAGTCCGCCCGCCGGTGGCGCTGACGGCGGACGAGGTGAGGTCGCTGGGGATGTTCCGGGACCGGGCGGGGCTGTGGTCGGAGGCGCGGCGCTGTGAGATCGCCGATCATGCGGCCGTGCTCAGCGGAGCGAGAGGAAAAGCCGGAGTGAGCCGGTTGATGGCGATGGCACACTGGCTGCAGGAGAAACGGGACTCATGACGGCGGGGGATTTCGAGAACAAGAACTCCGCACGCTGGGCGGAATACGAGGCGCTGGTGCGCTCGGTGGAACTTGGCAAACCGATGCCCGGAGTGGAGAATCTGCCGCAGCGGTTCCGCGAGCTTTGCCTCGACCTTTCCCTGGCCCAGGCGCGGATGTATGGCACCCGGATTTCGGAAAAGCTCAATGCGCTGGTGATCCGCGGATACAATCTGATCTACCGTCAGAAGACCGGCGGATGGCAGGCGGTGGTGAGGATGGCGGCGGTGACGTTTCCGCAGACGGTGCGTCGGGAGTGGAGGCTGTTCTGGCTTTGCAGCGCGGTGTTCTGGATCCCCTTCTTCGCGCTGCTGATCGCGGCAAAACACGATCTGACCTGGATCCAGTCGATCCTGGGCAGCAGGGGGATGGCGGACATGGAGCAGATGTATGGCAGCGAATCCGGTCAGATCGCCCATCTGAGGTCGGCTTATGGCTCGAACTTCATGATGTTCTGCTTTTATATCAACAACAACGTCGGGATCGACTTCCAGATCTTCGCCGGAGGCATGGCGGCGGGAGTGGGAACCGTGTTCTTCCTGTTGTTCAACGGCATCCACATCGGGGCGTCCGCCGGGTATGCCAACGCCGCCTGTGATCCGAAGGCGTTCTGGTCGTTCGTGGTCAGCCATTCCTCGCTTGAACTGATCGGCATGATCATTGCAGGCATGGCCGGGATGCGGGTGGGACTGTCGATTCTCTGGCCCGGTCGTCTTCCGCGCGTGAGGGCGCTGGTGGAGGCTTCGAAACATGCGCTGCCATTGATCTACGGGGCGGCCGTGATGACCGCCCTGGCGGCGGTGGTGGAAGGGTTCTGGTCGGCCCTGCCGATCCCGTCGGCCTGGAAGTATGGCTTCGGAGCCACGCTCTGGGTGCTGCACGTGGTGTATTTTCTCCTGGCAGGAAGGCAGGCGCGGGATGCGGCTTGAAGATGTCACGGCGGAGATCCGTCCGCGCAGCGATTGGGAGGCGGTGGACCTTGGCTTCGCGATGGCGCGTCGCAGTTTCTGGCGCTGCCTGTCGGTCTGGTGGCTGGCGCTGCTGCTGCCGACCGTGGTGGGGATCTTCCTGCTGCGGGACCATGCCTTTGCTTTCGCGACCCTGTTCTGGTGGTGGCGGCCGGTGGCGTCGCGGATGGTGTTGTTCGAGTTGAGCCGGCGGTTGTTTGGAGAGGCACCGACCTGGCGTCAGATCTGGAAGGAAATCCCAAGGGCCTGGTCGCGGCGTTTTTTTTACCGGCTCGCGTGGTCGAGATTCTCCCCCTGGGCGGCGGTGACGATGCCGGTGGAGGATCTGGAGGGGCTGCGTGGTCAAGCGTACCAGCAGCGGGCCAAGCTGGTCATGAGAAGGGGGGAAAGCGCGGCCTTCCGGCTGACTGTTGGCGGCAGTCTCGCCTCGGTGTGGCTGATGTTCGGATGGCTCGGGATGGTGAACATGCTGCTGCCGGAGGGACAGGACGGGGTTTTCCAGGAAGCCTGGCAGGCCATGAGGGCGGGTGAGTTGGGCGAGATCGGACTGGCCGGCAGCTGGATTCTCGTGGGGTGCTACCTGGTGGCCCTTTCGCTCACGGACATTTTCGTGACGGGCGGAGGATTCGGTATCTACGTGAACAGTCGTACTTGGATCGAGGGCTGGGACGTTGAGCTCGCCTTCAAGCGGATGGCAAACCGGATCGGGATGTTGTCGAAGCTGCTCGTTGCCTCCTGCTTTCTTTTCCTTCAATTGCCCTCGGGAGCCGCAGAGCGTCCGCCTGAGGAGGTGATCCGCGAGGTGAAGTCGCATCCGGATTTCGAGGTGCAGAAGATGGAGGTGCCGGTTCCGGATGACTCGTCCTCGGAAGGCGGCAGCTCTTCCAGTCGCTCGACTGGCGGTTCGCCCGGTGGCTCGACAAGCCCCTCGGCCGGTGGCTCAATGGATTGGTTTTACCAGCTGATGCGGGGATTCGGAACCGTGCTGTTGGTGGTCTGTCTTGTGGCGGGGCTGGCCTTCATTGCCTGTTTGCTGTGGACCTTCCGCCATCTGCTGAGGGATCGGAGCGGCATCGATGGAGGTCCATCCGCAGGAGCGAAGGCCCGGGTGGTGATGGGCATGGAGGTGACGCCGGAATCGCTGCCGGAGGACATCCCCGACACAGCCTGGCGCTGGTGGTGCGAGGGGCGTCGGCATGAGTCGCTGGCCCTGCTTTACCGCGGCGCGATCTCCCGTTCGATCGAACTCGCGAGGGTCGAGATCCTGGAATCCGATACCGAAGGGGATTGCCTCAAGCGCATCTGCGAGGCCGGAAGCAGGGCTCATCCCGGTTATTTCAAGGGACTGACAGGCTTCTGGCTGGGGCTGGCCTATGCGAAGGATTTTCCTGCCAACGACGAAGTGCAGGGGCTTTGTCAGCAGTGGCCATACGCGGAGAGGAGGCAGGCATGAGAAGCTGGGTCATCCGGATGGTGGCGGTGCTTTCCGTGGGACTGACGGGCTGCAACACCAGGTATGAGGAGGTCGAGACCGGCTACAAGGGACCGGCACGGACCAATCCCTGGCTGGCGGCACAGCGTTTTCTCGAGGACTATGGCCGGCAGGTCGAGGTGCTTTCGTCCTGGCGTGCGCCCGCGGAGACGGACTCGACCTGGATCATCCCGAGTGGAATCCTGTCAAACGCACTCTTTGCGAAGCAGATCGAGCGCTGGATGGAGGGTGGAGGCCATCTGATCTGTCTGATCGACCATGCGGACTTCCGCGACGACTGGAATCTGGCATCACCGGAGGCGCAGATCGAGCCTGCCTTCAGGGCATTCCTTCAAGATCATGATTTCACTCTGGAGCAGACCGGAAAAGGAGAGGTCCCGACATCGAGGGTGCGTCATCGTGGCAGGGACTTCGAGGTGGAGATGAAGTCCTCCTGGCAAGCCTCAGGCCCAAGAGGGGTGCCTGAAGGAATCTCGACCGCGAGGCAGGGCAAGGGGCGATTGACGATCGTGACCGATGCCCGTCCTTTCCGCAACAGGTGGATCGGCGACAAGCAGCATGCGGCCCTTCTCAAGGGCCTGGTGGACTCCGGCGATGAGTTTGGCAGCATTGTCTTTGTGCGCGGCGCGACGCTTTCCTTGTGGAGCCTGTTGACGGAACGAGCGTGGCCGGTCTTGCTGGGACTCGGGTTGGTGATCGCGGTGTGGCTTTGGAAGAATCTGCGACGGTTCGGCCCGGTCGAAACGGCGGAGCTGCCATCACCTTTGCGGGGGTATGATCATCACCTGGAGGCGCTGGGGGATTTCCAGTGGCGTCTGGATCGCGGCGCCTCGCTTTTGGCTCCGCTGCGCGAGGAGATTCTGGAGCGAGGGAATCGCCTGATGGCTCGGACGGGACGCCTGGATTCCGACGTCTTCGCCGTGTTCGAGGAACTGGTGGGCATCCCAAGGGAAAGGGCCGAGCGGGCGATGAGTGAGCCGGCTCCGCCCGATGCCTCGACCTTCACCCGAACCGTCTCCGATCTTCAACTCATTCTCAAGTCCCTCAACTGAATCCAACTCCTTCACTTATGTCAGAAGACTCCTTCATTCCTGTGGCAGCCAGTGTGCCGACCGCTCCGGCCATCGTTCAGGCGATCCGCAATCAAATCGGGCAGGTGATCCTGGGCCAGGACGAGGTGATCGACCAGGTCATCGCGGCACTGCTGGCGGGTGGCCACGTTCTGCTGGAAGGCAAGCCGGGTCTTGGCAAGACCGCCCTCGTCGCCGCGCTGGCCCGCAGCTTCGGCGGCGAGTCGGGACGCATCCAGTTCACGCCGGACCTGATGCCATCCGATGTAACCGGCTTCCGCCTCTTCGACATGAAGAGCCAGACCTTCCAGCTTCGCAAGGGACCGGTCTTCACCAATCTGCTGTTGGCGGATGAGATCAACCGTGCGCCGGCCAAGACCCAGGCGTCGCTGCTGGAGGTCATGCAGGAGCGGCAGGTGACGATCGATGGCGAAACCATCCGCCTTTCCCCGCCGTTCATGACCCTGGCGACCCAGAATCCGGTGGAGCATGAAGGCACCTATCCACTGCCTGAAGCGCAGTTGGACCGGTTCCTGATGAAGGTGGTGATCGAGTATCCAGATCTGACCAATGAGTGCGAGATCGTGTCCCGTGCTGCATCAGAGCTACCTGGTTCCGTGAGCGAGATCTCGGTGGTCTGTTCGCCGGTGGACATCGTTGCCGCTCAGGAAATGACGGCCGCCGTTCAGGCGGTGCCGGAGGTGGTGGCCTATGCGGTCGCCCTTGCACGCGCCACCCGCGAGGCGCGGGCCGTGGCCCTGGGGGCCGGGACACGCGGCGCGATCGCCCTCGTCCGCGTGGCCAAGGCCCAGGCCGCCATGCAGGGAAGGGGATATGTCATCCCCGATGACATCAAGTCGGTGGCCCTGCCGGTTCTCAGGCACCGGGTGCAGCTCACGCCCGAAGTGGCGATCAGCGGGCAGGAGATCGATGAGGTGCTGAAGGGGATTGTGGAAAGTGTCCCTGCGCCAAGGGGAAGAAATGACTAATTCCTAAATCCTAATGACCAACAAAGAACATTCTCAAAGATATGGAAGAGATTATCGGCGTATTGCCATTATCTCTCCTTGTTCGTCATTAGAAAATTAGTCATTAGTCATTTCTTCCTCGTGCGCCCCACCAACGCCACTCTCGGTCTCACGCTGCTCTGGGCTCTTTTGGGCCTGGCGGTTTCGTGGTTTCCCGGGCAGGCCCCGACGTGGTGGCTGGTGGGCGGGCTGTTTGGGCTGGTGTTGCTGGTGGATGCGGTGCGCCTGCGTCTCCGGTCGCCCCTTGTGGTGACGCGGCGCTTGCCCGGACGATTCGCATTGGGGGAGCCTGGTGAGGTGAGGATCACGCTGACAAATGCGGCGGACGATCCGGTCGAGCTTCAGGTTTTCGATGGCATTCCTGCCGGTGCCTCCGCGCCAACGATGCCTTGGGAGGGAAGCGTTCCTGCGAAGCGGGAGATCAAGGTCTATCATCCGGTCAAGCTCATGGAACGGGGCGAGATGACCTTCAGTCCTGTCCAGGTTTTGACGAAATCCGAGTGGTCGTTCTGGAAGCGATTGACCCTTCACGGCGGGTTCGAGCAGGTGAAAGTGTATCCGAACTATGAGCCGGTGGTCCGATTCGCCCTGCTCGCCATGCAGCACCGAGAAAGCCCGATGGGGATTGTGCGCCGTCCGAGGGCCGGGACGAGTCGCGAGTTCCAGCAGCTTCGTGACTACCGCGATGGAGATTCCTTCGCGCAGATCGACTGGAAGGCCACGTCGCGAAGGCAGTCACTGATCAGCCGGTCCTATGAGGAGCAGCGGAATCAGTCGGTCGTTTTTCTCGTCGATACGGGCCGACGGATGAGGGCGATGGATGGCAAGCTGCCACAGTTCGACTACTGCCTGAACGCGATGCTGCTGGTGTCCCATGTGGCGCTGAGGCAGGGCGACCAGGTGGGCGTGCAGTCCTTTGGAGGGACCAGCCGCTGGCTGCCGCCGATGAAGGGATTGCATGCCATGCCGGTGCTGCTGAACCACCTCTATGACTTCCAGACCACGCCGGAGCCGAGTGATTTCTCCGGAGCGGTCCAGCAACTGATGGCCCACCAGCGTCGGCGCTCACTGATCGTTGTGCTGACCAATCTCCGGGGCGAGGACGGCAAGGAGTTGATCCCGGCCCTGCAAGTGCTGGCCTCGAAGCATCTGGTGCTGCTGGCCAGCCTGCGCGAAAGTTCGGTGGACGAGGCCAGGGAAACGACGGTCTTCACCTTCTCGGACGCCCTTCGCTTCACGGCGGCGGATCGCTACGTGGCGGAGCGCCGCGAGGTTCTGGCAGAGCTTTCAGCGAGGGGGATCCTCACGCTCGATACCACTGCCCAGTTGCTGCCGATTTCCCTCGCGAATCGATATCTCGACATCAAGGCGGCAGGCCGTCTCTGACAAGTGGTCCGATCACGCCTTCGAGCCAACGTGCGCGGCTGGTTTGCCGGCGGGCCGCAGGGGCAGTGGGGGCAGTGGGCGCTTGCCGAGCATCCCCTCGATCCTGAAGTTCAAACCACGAAGCTCACACAGCCCGTGTGTTCCGAATCGCCCCGGACGACCAGCAGGCCCGCGACCTCACCGGGGTTGACGTGCAGGGACGCCCCGGTGAAGGCGGCGAAGTGCTTCAGCGCATTGTCGATCTCAAGGGTGGGCACGGAGGGCTGTGCTCCCGCTGGAGGGATGGCAGCGGCTCGGAAATGGTTCATCAATTGCGGCCGCAATCCACCGGGGACCCGTTGAGGGCTATCCCAGCTTTCCCTTCAGGAGGTCGGTGACCTGCTTGGGGTTCGGCTTGGTGCTGGCGGCCTTCATGACCTGGCCGGTGAGCCAGTTGAGGAGCTTGTCGTTGCCGCCCTTGATCTCGGCGACCTTTTCCGGATTCGCGGCGATGACCTGATCGCAGAGACCGTCGAGTTCACCGGCGTCGGTGGGTTCGAAGCCGAGGGATTTCGCGATGTCGGCGGGGGCTTTGTCCGGGCTTTCAAAGAGCACGGCGAAGACTTCCCGGGCCTGACTGGAGGCGAGGGTGCCATCCTCGACCAGGCCTAACAGCGCGGTGACCATCTCCGGCGGCACGGGGCAGTCGGAGATGGTGAGCGACTGTTCGTTGAGGGTGCCGAGGAGGTTGTTGATGATGAAGTTGGCGACCTTCTTGCCCGGGATGCTGGCGGAGCAGGCGGCTTCGAAGTAGTTCGCGAGGTCCTTGTCGGACGAGAGCACGGAGGCATCGTAGGCGGTGACGCCGAAGTCCTTTTCAAAGCGCGCGGCCTTGGCGTGCGGCAGCTCGGGCACGAGCGGTCGGACCTTGGCGAGCAGCGGCTCGGTGCGGACGGGGAGCAGGTCGGGGCAGGGGAAATAGCGGTAGTCGTGCGCATCCTCCTTGGTGCGCATGAGCTGGGTTTCCCCACGGTCATCGTCCCAGCGGCGGGTGGACTGGATCTGTGGGATGCCCATGCCGAGCTCCTCGCCCTGGCGTTCGATCTCGTGATGGATGGCGCGACGGATGGCGGAGATTGAGTTGAGATTCTTCAACTCGACCTTGGCTCCGAGCGGATCGCTTTCCTTTTCGCGGAGGGAAATGTTCACGTCGCAGCGCATCTGGCCTTTCTCCATGTCGGCATCGGAGACGCCGCCCTGGACGAGGATCATCTGCAGCGACCGGAGGTAGGCGCAGGCTTCCTCGGCGGTCTCGATGTCGGGCTCGGACACGATCTCCATCAGCGGTGTGCCGGCGCGGTTGAAGTCGATGAGCGAGGTGGTGCCGAGGTGGGTGGATTTGGCGACGTCCTCTTCCAAATGGATGCGGTTGAGCCGGACAATCTTGTTAGGCGTCTTGATGCTCTTTCGGGCATCGGTCGGGTAGCAGTGATCGTAAAGCGGAACGCCGCCGCCGATGCAGAGAGGCAGGTCGAACTGCGTCGTCTGGTAGTTCTTCGGCATGTCCGGGTAGAAGTAGTTCTTGCGATCCCACTTCGAGAGTTCGGGCGAGCCGCAGCCGAGCATCAGGCCGGAAAGGAGGGTCTTTTCCATGGCCTCGCGGTTGAGGACGGGCAGCGCGCCGGGCAGGCCGAGGCAGACCGGGCAGGTGTTGGTGTTCGGGTCTTCTGCAAACGAGGTGCGGCAGGCGCAGAACATCTTGGTCCGGGTGTTGACCTGGCAGTGGACTTCGAGGCCGATGGTAACCAAATAGGAAGGCATTGAAAAAGAGAGAGAAGAAGTTTTCAGTGTTCAGTTTTCAGTGAAGAGGAAGAGAAGAGGAAGGCGTTGTGGTTTTTGGGGAGCATTTCCTGGATTTCTCTTTCCTGAAAACTGAAAACTGAACGCTTCCAAACTCCTTTCTTATTCCAGATCGAGACGGTCGAGGGCTTTTTTGACCCGGGGGTCGGTGAGGGCTTTGTCGAGATAGGGATGGCTGAGGAGGGTGCCGAAACGTTTCTCGCGCGCAAGCCCTCTGAGCTCCTTTTCCTCGACGACGATGGCGCGGAGGACGGGTTCCTCGAGGACGACGATGGCCTTTGGCGGGACCTCGTCCCCGGCGGAGGCGGAGATGAGCTTGGCAAGGTTCAGGCGGGAGCGGTCACTGGTGGGGTCGAAGGTCTTGATCCAATCGGGTGGGATGGCGTTCTCCACCGAGGACTTGAGACGGGCGAAGAGCTGGGAGTGGCTGGTTTCTCCCTTCAGCGAATCGGCGTAATGTCGGACCTCGGCGATCGATCCGGCGTGGTGCAGGAGCATCGCGCCGACCAGGCAGAGCAGCCCGGCGGGAATCACCGCGAAGAGCAGGCTGAAGGCTTTTCTGAGAGGAGACTTGGGCGTTTCGGAGGCCTTTCCAAATGGGCGGGCGATGAAGTTCACCAGCATCCTGAGGACCACGAAAGTCAGCAGCCCGGAGACGGCAGGCCAGCCGATGGAGAGCCAGGTGAGGGGCTTTCCGGCGTAGTGGATGCCGATGGCGGGAGCGGTCTGCCAGGCCCAGAACCCGACCCAGGCGCTGACAGCGATGACCAGCGAGCCAATGAAAATGCGGGTCAGGCCGCGCATCAGGATGAGGGCGGCGCAGATCACGAAAATGGCGATCGCGGCCGTTCCGAGACTGATCTGGGGAATGTTCTCCAGATCAATCGCGGCAAGGTCGGCCATCAGAGCGCGCATCAGGGTCGGAGGATGCCGCCGCACTGGGCGCGCTGGCGGAGGAAGTGGTCGCAGACGACGAGAGTGGCCATGGCCTCGACCATCGGGACGGCGCGTGGGAGCACGCAGGCATCGTGACGGCCGCGACCGGCGAGGTCGGTGTTTTCGCCGGAGGAGGTCACGGTTTCCTGGGAGGACATGATGGTGGCGGTCGGCTTGAAGGCGACGCGGAAGACGATGTTTTCGCCGTTGGAAATGCCGCCCTGGATGCCGCCGGAGCGGTTGCTGGTGGTGCGGACTTTTCCGTCGATCATGCGGAAGGGGTCGTTGTGCTGGCTGCCTGTCAGAAGTGTGCCGGCGAAGCCTGAGCCGATCTCGAAGCCCTTGGTGGCGGGAAGGGAAAGCATGGCCCTGGCGAGTTCGGCTTCCAGCTTGTCGAAGACCGGCTCGCCGAGTCCGGGCGGGCAGTTGCGGATGACGCACTCGACCACGCCGCCGACCGAGTTGCCCTCGCCGCGGACCTGCTTGATGCGCTCGATCATCGGCTCGACCATGGCGGGATCGCCGGTGCGGACGATGTTGCCCTCGATGGTCTCGAAGCTGACGGTTTCCGGATCGACGGTGGCGTTGAGGTCGTGGATCGATTTCACCCAGGCGAGGACCTCGATGCCGGGATGGAGGGCGTCGAGCACCTTTTTGGCAACGGCAGCGGCAGCGACGCGGCCGATCGTTTCGCGGGCGGAGGCGCGACCGCCACCGGACGGGGCGCGGAGGCCGTATTTGGCGTCGTAGGTGTAGTCGGCATGGCTCGGCCGGTATTTCACGGCCATCTCGTCGTAGGCATTCGGGCGCTGGTCGGTGTTCTTGACCACGATGGCGATCGGGGTGCCGAGGGTGACGCCATCGTGCAGGCCGGAGAGGATTTCAGCGGTGTCAGCCTCCTTGCGCGGGGTCACGATCTCGCTCTGGCCGGGGCGGCGGCGATCGAGTTCTAGTTGGATGACGGACTCATTGACGGAAATCCCCGGAGGGCAGCCATCGATCACCACTCCGACGCCGCCGCCATGCGACTCGCCAAAGGTGCTGATCCGGAAAAGGTGGCCAAAACTGGACGACATGCGCGGAGCGTAGGCGCGGAAGATTCGGTCTTAAAGTCTAAAGGTCGCGGCTTGTGGCTGGATCGGGTATCGGGGATCGGAACTTCTTCTCTCCGTGACGGAACCGACACTCAAAAGGCGGTGAGTCGTGCGTGGGAGAAATGGTTTGGTATTCCTAATCACCGGGGCCGTGGCTCCGGACTTTTGCCATGAGAGTCGAGTTCGTGACGGATACCTTCCCGCCCGATGTGAATGGCGTCGCAATGACGCTTGGCAGACTCAGCGATGGACTTCGCAAGCTTGGCCACCGGGTGCATGTCATCCGCACGGGTGAAAAGGGAAATCCGGGGGAGACGGTCGCAGCCTCCGTGGCGATGCCTGGCTACAAGGAGGTAAGGGTGGGACTTCCGGGTCCGTTCCGTCTTCGCAGGCGATGGTTGAAGCGGCGTCCGGATGTCATTTACGTGGCCACCGAGAGCCCTTTGGGAAATTCCGCGGTGAAGGTGGCCAAGGCGCTCGGCATTCCGGTGGCGACCGGGTTTCATACGAATTTCCACGAGTACATGGACCAATACCGGCTGGGAGGTCTTCAGCCAGCGGCGATGGCCTACTTGAAGCGCTTTCACAGCCGCGCGAATTGCACACTCGCGCCGTCCCAGGAAGTGGTGGAGGCCCTCCGCAACGAGGGTTTCCATGACGTGCATCTGCTGGGCCGTGGGGTCGATACCTCACTTTTCTGCCCGAAGAAGCGCTGCGAAACCCTCCGCGCCGAATGGGGGGCACGGCCTGAAAGCCCGGTCGCGATCATCGTCGGGCGCGTGGCTCCTGAAAAGAATCTCGATCTCGCGATGGACCTCTTCCGCCAGCTGATCGAGGCGGTGCCGGATCTGCGCTGTGTGGTCGTGGGTGATGGCCCGATTCGTGAGCGTCTTGAAGCCGCACACCGTCATGTCCATTTCGCGGGCGTCCGGGTGGGGGAGGATCTGGCCCGCCACTATGCTTCGGCCGACGTGTTGTTTTTTCCAAGCGAGACCGAGACCTTCGGAAATGTCCTGCTCGAGGGTCTCGCCAGCGGACTGGTCACGGTCAGCTACGACTACGCCGCTGCGGCCCGCCATGTCCGTCATGAGGAGAACGGCCTCAAGGCTCCGAAGGGCGATGCCTCCTCGTTCTTCAAACTCTCCCATCAAGCCATTGCCATGCGACACGACCCCGTCCTCCGCCAAGCCGCCCGCGACACCGCCGAATCCCTGGGTTGGGACCAGGTGGTGTCCTCGTTTGAAGATCGACTGTCCGGACTCGCTGGATTTTCCGAAGAACCGGAACCGGATCGCTCTCTGGAGAAGCGCCGGAAGTTCAAGTGCCGCACGCTTTTCCTGTCCGACATCCACCTCGGCACAGTCGATAGCAAGGCCACCGAAGTTGTTCATTTCCTCAAGCACATCCGCTGCGAAAAGCTGGTGCTCAACGGCGACATCATCGACGGCTGGGCACTCCGGCGCGGTGGACGCTGGCGCAGCAGACACAGCCGCTTCATCCGCAAGGTCCTGAAGATGATGGAAAAGGACAAGACCGAGGTCATCTACCTGCGGGGAAATCACGACGACATCCTCGAACGCTTCCTGCCGTTGGCCTTCGGGCGCATGGAGTTCGCGAAGGAGCACATCCACACCTCGGCGGATGGAAAACGCTACCTTGTGGTCCACGGTGATGGATTCGACAGCGTTTCCACCAACTACAAGTGGCTCGCGGTGCTCGGCTCGATCGGCTACGACGTCTTGCTCAGTTTCAACCGCCTTTACAACCGCTGGCGCGCCTGGCGGGGGAAGGACTACTTTTCACTCAGCAAGAAGGTGAAGGCACGGGTGAAATCGGCCGTCAGCTTCGTGGATCGATATGAATTCCAACTCCAGGAACTGGCGCGTCACAAGAAATGCGATGGCATCATCTGCGGTCACATCCACACGCCCGAGGACAAGCAGGTGGAGGAAGTCCGCTATCTCAACTCCGGTGATTGGGTGGAAAGCCTGACCGCCATCATCGAACACCACGATGGGCGGATGGAGCTCGTCGAGTATCGGGAGTTTCTCTCGAAGCTGGAGGTCAAGAAGCCCGCATCGCGGAAAGTCGCCCTCGCCAAGTAGATCTGGCGAACTCCGTGGTTGGAGCTTGATGGCGCCGTGGCAACTTGCCTTGGCTCGCACTGGATTTCTTGCCAGATTGCGATTCGTCATTTCTCCGAGGGTCCATGCTCCACGGGGCGACTCGAGAGCTTTGAAGGCGAGCCATTCGACCAGCTTGGAATCAATGTGACGGAAACGTCACGATTTCAAGCCGCTCGAAATCAGCCACCTTCAGATAACTCATCGGTGGTTCGCTGTTTCCAGAATGAGTCGGTCGCTTGGGTTCGGTGGGCCTTTCTTGATGCTGATTCCTCGGTTCATTCGTCGCACCTCAAGGGTTCAACCTACAAACTCATGCGAACCAGCATCTTCACCACTTTAAGTTTCATCGCAGGGGCGGTCCTTTGCGGGACAGCTGGTGCCCAGTCGATCAGCCTCAAGGGATCCGACACTCTTGGAGCAAAGCTGGTTCCCCAGCTCGTGGAGAGCTTCAAGTCGAAGCATGAAGGGGTGAAGTTTGAGATCGCTGCCGAAGGGTCTGCCACCGCTTTTCCTGCTCTTGCGAACGGCACCGCTCAGATCGGCATGTCCTCCCGAAAGGCAAAGCCCGAGGAAATCACGGCCGCCCGCGCCAAAGGCGTGATCTTGAACGAGGTGGAGGTTTGCCACGACATGCTGGTGGTGATCACCCACAAGTCCAACCCGATCAAGTCCTTTACCAAGGACCAGGTCGCCAAGATCTTCACCGGTCAGGTCAAGGACTGGAGCGAGGTCGGTGGCACGCCCGGTCCGATCTCAATTTACACAAGGAACACCTCCTCGGGAACCTACAAGGACTGGCAGACCCTGGCCATGGGCGGGCGCAACTACCCGAGCAGCTCCCAGAAAATGGTCGGCACCGAGCAGATCGCCCAGGAAGTTGCCAAGAACAGGAATGGCATCGGCTACGTCGGGCTCGCCTTCGCCAGGGCCTCCGGGGTCACGGCTGTGAGGATCGATGGAGTTGAGCCCACTGCGGCAAACTCGAAGAAGTACATCTACAGTCGAGCCTGTTACTTCTATGTTCCGGAAAACGCCGATCCGCTTGCAAAGGAGTTTGTGGCCTTCGCGAGTGGCCTGGAAGGTCAGGAGATCGCCAGGAAGATCGGCTTCCTGCCGAACCATTGAAGATCGCCCGGCTGACGCAGTTGAAACAATCCCTGCGGGGACGCCTGCCGGGATTGCCAACCCCACTGCGGCCGTCCACGGTTCCCCCCACTTCCCCGATGCCGGAACCCTCAACCAGCCCAGCCTCATCCGGACAACCTTTCCGGCGCAAAGGCCGCAGCACCGAAGGCCTGATCAAGGCCTTTTTCGGAGGCAATGCCGCGCTGACCATCGTGATCCTCGTGCTGATCATCGTGTTCCTGCTGCGCGAGGGCATCGGCTTTTTCCCAGCCTATCGGAATGAACTCCAGAACTACCGGAAATCCGGACTCGAGTTCGTGGACATCGCCCGCAAGGACCTGACCGCCCATGAGGAAATGGGCTCATTGCTGAACCGGGCCTACTTTGCCCAGATCAACTCGAGCTGCCGGATCGAAATGCTCCGCTCACAGGAGGCGATGTCGATCGCCAACTACCTCAGCGAGGCCACCGCGCCTGCGCATGATGCCCTGGCCCGTGTGAAGGAGGCTGCCGGCCAGGACGCGACCCCTCCCGAGCTCTTGGAAAAGCTCTCCGCCAAGTATCGGTCGCTGTTGGAAAACGCGCTCGCCGGGAAATCCGGTGAAGGCTTTCCTCCGACTCCGCATCTTTCCGAGGCGGAGCAGAAACTGCTTTGTGATCAAATCGCCGCCCGGGATCCGCTTTCCACCGACGATCCACCGTTCGCCACCGATCTCCAGGCCGCACTCTCCGCCAGGCAGGAGGAAGCCTCGGCTCCGCTGGTTTCGTTCAAGGAGGCGATCGATGCCTTCCAGTCCACTTCTTCCGCCCTCGACGCGCTGGTCACGGAAACCTCCGACACGGTCAAGACCACCAAGGAAGCCGCCGTGCTGCATGAGATCGAGGTCAGGAAGCGCGAGACCCTGCTCGATGCCGCGAAAACCGCCAAACCGGAGCTGCGTTCCCAACTGGAAGCCGACGCCGCTTCCGCCGTGATGAGCGGGCCGGTCGATTTCGAGGTAGCCATGGCCCCGGTGCTGGCCCGCATCCCCGAGTTCAAGGAGGCGAATGCGGCCCTGATCGCCGGTCTAACAGATGTCTCCTCGAAGCTGCCGGAAACCCTTTCCGACGACAAGGCGAACCGTTATCTGAAGGCCTTCCGCGCCGCCACTCCGGCGATGGTGGCGGAAACCGCTGATACGGTCGGAAAACTGGAGGCCTGGAGGGCGGATCTGCCAGTGGAGATGGGTTCGACGATCTCCGGATTCATCACTGGTCGCGACTGGATCACCGGCGGTGAATGGCAGGACTTTTATGGAATCATGCCGCTCTTCGTGGGCTCCCTGATGATTTCCGTCATCGCCCTCGCCTTCGCCATTCCCTTCGGAGTC